>JALEZT010000097.1 GCA_022772725.1 Eubacterium sp. | reverse complement strand
CGTCAAAATCCTCCATACCTGAAACTTCGGCTGAATACATAAGCGTTTTATAGCCCATTATCATTGATTCAACGAAATTAACAACGCCCCTGATTACAGGCAAGCCGAGAAATTTGCACTTATCCTTTATATGCTTAACCTCGTGATATTCGGTTAAAATTTCGCCGTCCGGCTTTCTGACTGCGGTTGCCATTCCCTTTGGTCCCTGCATCATAACGCCTTCAATAAGCGCCTGACCGCCGACGGAGGTTTTATGCGTTTTCCTGCCCATTATAGTTATTACCTTTCAAATTAATATCTTCATCGGTTACCTCGCTCTCGGACTGCTTTGCCATATTGATTTCCTGCTGGCTCGGAGCGCTGTCTGCCGGAAGATAAATTGTTACAAGGGTGCCCTTGCCCTCTTCACTGTCTATTTCGAGCTTTCCTTTATGTAAATTAATTATTTCGTTAGTTACCGCAAGGCCGATACCCGAGCCTCTTACAGAAACATTTGCCTTATAAAACTTATCAAGAACATGGGGCAAATCCTCTTTTGAAATACCGCAACCTTGATCGGCAATTGAGATTTTAACTGCGTCGGAGCCGTTATATTTTGCAAATTCAGCCTTAACAAATATTTTGCTCGGTGCTCTTGAATATTTAAGAGCGTTATCAAGAATATTCATAAACACCTGCTTTAACCTGTTTGGGTCTGCCATTGCGGGAGCGGCAAAATCGGGAATACTGTATCTAACCTCTATTCCGTCCTTTGCGGCACGCTCGCGGAAGGTGAAAACAGTTTCATCAAGCTCGGCGAAAATATCTGTTTTAACAAGCCTTAAAGTCATTCTTCCGCTTTGGAGACGGCTGAAATCAAGAAGCTCCTCAACAAAGCCTTCAAGCCTGCCCGCCTCTTTAACGATAACCTGCAAGCCCTTATTAGTTAACTCGTCTCTTTCGGAATCCTGACCGTAATAAAGTGTTTCCGCCCAGCCCTTAATTGAGGTTAACGGCGTTCTTAATTCGTGAGAAATAGTTGAAAGAAAATCATTTTTCATTTTATCCGCAGAGGAAATCTCGGAGGCCATTGAGTTAATAGAGTCGCAAAGATTACCTATTTCATCGTCATATTTCTTTTCAATGCGGACATTGAAATTTCCGTTTGAAATTTCCTTTGTTGTTTCGGTTATTTCCCTTACGGGAATAATGATTGACTGAATAAAAAAGAGATTTGACAAAAGAATTATCACAAAAACGCCGAGAATAAGCAGGAAAATTATGGCAATAATTGAGAAAATCTGCTTATCAACCTTGCCGATTGCTGCCATAACCCTTACCGCGCCGACATTTGTTCCGTTTGAATTTTGAATAACGCGGGAAACAGCCATAATCTTATCGCCGTTTTTATAGATTTTGCCGACATATCTGCCTGTTGAGCCGTCGCCCGACATTGCCTGAGTAAAATCCGGCATATCGCAATTTTCAACAATAAAGCCGTTTGAAGAAGCGATAATATTTCCGTCGTTATCAATAACCCAAGCGGTTGTTTTATCCTTATAGGAATAGCTGTCTATAAAGCGGGCGGCTGACGATTCAAGCGAAGCACCCGAATCAAGACTTGAAGAAAAATAGCTTACCGCATTTTCGGAGGCACCGCTGTTTAAAATGTTTTCAACCGAATTATAATAATAGGTTTTAATCGAAAAGCACGCAACAACAAAGGCGGCAATAAGAGCAGCTGCAACAACACCGATAATATTTATGAGCCAGCGCTTTGTTATTCCGTCTATCTTGATTTTATGAAGTTTTTGCGAGATTTTCTTCTTCATTTAGCTCTTTTCTTTCAAATCAGTTTTTATTAGTTACCCACTTATATCCGAGACCCCAAATTGTTATGAGCCTTGTTGGCGAGGAGGGATTATCTTCAACCTTCATACGAAGCCTTCTGATATTTACATCAACGATTTTTTCATCGCCGAAATAATTATTTCCCCAAACCTGCTTTAAAATATCCGTTCTGCTTAAAGCGGCATTCGGGTTTCTGAAAAAGTATTCGATAATTTGAAATTCAACCTGAGTTAATTCAATTAAAGAGTTCGCCTTTGTGAGCGTTCTGTTTCTGAGATTAAGCTCAAATTCATCAAGCACGATAGTGTCGGAAACGGAATCTGTTTTTCTTATTCCGCGTGTCATCTCAACTCTGCGATAAACGGCGTCTACCCTTGCCATTAATTCGCTCGGAGAGAACGGCTTTGTTACATAATCGTCTGCGCCGACGAGAAGTCCCGTAACCTTGTCCATCTCCTGCGTTTTGGCGGAAAGCATAATAATACCCAAATCCGATGAACGCTTACGAAGCTCCTTGCATACGGTAAGTCCGTCCATTTCAGGCATCATTATATCAAGGATTGCAACATCAAATCCGCTTTCGTTTTTAGAAAACAAATCGAGCGCAACAGCACCGTTTTCAGCCTGTTCAACATCATATCCGCTTCTTGTTAAATTAATAACTATAAAGTCGCGGATTGATTCCTCATCTTCTGCAACGAGTACCTTTTTCATAAATTATTCTCCTTCATAAGATTTTATCATTAATTTCAAATCATCAACAGATACGCTTATATCTGAATTTTCAAAGGCTTGTGCGAGATAAACATATCCCGAATTGCTCATAATTTCAGTATAGCCCGAATAATCGGATGCCGCCTCGTCATAATGCGATTTTAAAACGGGCAAAACGCTGAACACGGCATTTGAATTTGAATCAAAAACGGTCAGCTCCGATTTTTCGGAATTATATTCTGCATAAAGCTTATCAAAACCGTTCTCGTTAAAAACGATTTGGTAACTATCCTTTTCAACGGCAAAGGAATAGCAAACGGTGTTTAAAACCGAATTATCATACTGCGCCCATCTAACCGCGCTAACCTCATCGGGAGTATTATTTGCCTTTGCGTCAAGCGGAAGCTCAATATACCCGTCGCCGTCTATATCACGGCAGGTTAGCATAACGGAGCGAGTTGTGTTTTTGGTTATGCCTGTTGAATAGCTGTAATAAGGAGAAATGATTGTTCCGTAATAATCCGACCAATGTATAATCTCCGTTAGCATCTGACTGCCGTTTGACTTTACTGCATCTGCATAAATATATACTCTGCCGTTTTTGCTTTCAGTTGTTATGCTTTTATAAAAGCTTATATGCCCGTCAAGCTTTGTTGTTCCGAGTGTTTTTCTGCTTGAATCGGCATAAGAATAAAGCACCGCGGAGGCTGAAACGGAGTCGCCCGAATCAACCGAAAACACGAGAAGCTCATCAACACCGTTTTCATCAATATCAACAGAAATATAATCATTCATAGCAATGCTTGAACCTATTTCGCTGAGCTGATATCCCCCGTCCTTACTGCTTTGGCAGTAAACAGAAAGGAAATGGCTTTTTGAATCGCTGATAGCGTCCCACAGGGCAATTATTTCGGTTACTCCGTCTCCGTTCAAATCGGAAAAGCCGAGGGAATAAATATCCTCATATTCACTTGCAATATTATAAATTACGCTCCACTTGCCGTTAATCTTATCAATAACCGCCATATTTATTGAGCCTATGCTTTTTGAGGTTTCATAGAAAACAACGGCTTCCTCTTCATTATCGGAATCAAGGTCATAAAAGGTATATGCGCTTGTATATTCTCCGTCGGAGGCGTTTTTAAGGGTTACGGCTCCGTTTGTGTAGGAATAAAGAGCATTTTGAACATCGGCGTCATCGCCCTGCGGAGAAACGGGAGAAATGAGTTCATCAACAGAGGAAGCAAGTCTAAACGAACAGCCCGAAAAAATCAAAGCGATTATGAGCACAGGCAGAATTACCTTAACAAGCTTCAAACTATTTCCCCCTTTCGATATGCAAACACGCAATGCACCATCATATTTGTAATATTATATCATTAATTTATTACAAAATAAATATCTTTTTTATATATTTTTAAATAAATATTACAGATTTTTTCTGTTTTTAAGTTAAATTTTTAATTTCTGTAATAAAAAACAAGCAATGCCGCCCGTGTTATTACACGAACGGCATTGAAAATTACGATATTTTTATTCGTATATTTCTCTCTTTAAAGAGCCGATATACGGAAGGTTTCTGTATTTTTGGTCATAATCAAGACCGTAGCCCACAACAAATTCATCGGGCACGTCGCAGCCCACATAATCGGGCTTAACGGGTGCAACTCTGCGGTCGGGCTTATCAAGGAGCGTTACAATGCTAATCGAGTTTGCTCCTCTTGTTTTAAGAATATCGGAAACATATTTAAGGGTTCGTCCGCTGTCGAGTATATCCTCAACAAGAAGAACATCATAGCCGCTTAAATCTATATCAATATCCTTTGTTATTTTAACATGGCCGGTTGACTCGGTTCCCGAGCCGTAGGAGGAAACAGACATAAAATCTATGCTCAGCGGCAATTCAATATTTCTTACAAGGTCTGTCATAAAGAAAACACAACCTTTAAGAATACCAAGAACGAGCAGATTTTTTCCTGCAAAATCCTTTGTTATCTGTGCTCCGAGGCGAGCGTTTATACTGCGAAGCTCCTCCTCGCTGACAAGAATTTTATCAATATCCTGATGCATAAGCTACCTTTCCTCCCTGAAATACGACAGTCCGAGCGAGGCAGGAGGCTGATTTTCCTTTTTCTTTCTTGCACTGACGATAATAAGAACAATAATGGTTACGATATACGGCGCCATTTTGAAAAGCTCCTGAGTGCTGAGTGCAAGACCGGGGATATAAAGATAAACAATATAAAGTCCGCCGAAAAGGATTGAGCCGAGAATACCCAAATCGGGCTTCCAAATAGCAAATATAACGAGTGCGATAGCAAGCCAGCCTCTGTCTCCGAAGCCCTCGTTAGACCAAACTCCGCAGGCATAATCCATAACATAGAAAAGTCCGCCGAAGCCGGCAATAACGCTACCGATACAGGTTGCAAGATACTTTGACCTTTCAACATTTATACCTGCCGCGTCTGCCGTTGCAGGATTTTCGCCTACTGCGCGAAGATGGAGGCCGCCTCTTGTTCTTCTGAGGAAGAATGCACAGGCAAGGGCAATAATGATTGCAAGATATGCCATAAATCCATAGGACAAAAAGATTTTACCAAACCAGCCCGTTGAATCGGCAATAGGAAGAGTTGCCCTGAAATAAGAGCTTGTGCGTGTTAATGCAACAGACGGAATATCGCTTCCCGTAAGCTTAACGAGCGAAGCACCGAAGAAGTTACCGAAGCCAACGCCGAAGGTTGTCATTGCAAGACCTGTTACATTCTGGTTTGCACGCAGAGTAACGGTTAAGAAGCAATAGATAAGTCCCATTATAAGTGAGCCGAGAATCGTGCATAAAAGCGGAATAAGAATTGCAAGAAAGCCGTTCATCTCGCCGCCCTTAACCGACTCCTCATAAAGAAACGCGCCTATAACTCCGCTGATACCGCCGACATACATAATACCGGGGATACCGAGGTTAAGGTTTCCCGATTTTTCGGTTAAGATTTCGCCTGTTGAGCCGTAAAGAATCGGAATACCTTGTAGAATCGCACGCTGGATTAAAGTAATTACAGTTGAAGATACCATTTACTTTTCCTCCTTATGCGAATGATGAAATTTTAATTGATAATTTATGAAAAATTCGCTTCCGATAATAAAGAAGAGAATAATTCCCGTTATGATATCCGAAAACGACTGATTAAGTCGGAAAACGGTTGAAATCTCATTAGCACCCTTTTGAAGAAAAACAATGAGGAATGAGGTTAAAATCATATATAACGGATTGAACTTTGCAAGCCACGATACCATAATGGCGGTAAAGCCTCTGTTATCTGCGGTTGTTGTTGTTATTGTGTGGTTTGTTCCGCCAACGAGCAAAAGACCTGCAATACCGCAGACTGCGCCCGAAAGAAGCATTGTTCTGATAATAACCTTTTTAACATTAATGCCGATATAACGCGCAGTGTTTTCACTTTCGCCGACAACCGAAAGCTCATAGCCGTGCTTACTGTATTTAAGATAGATATACATAAACACTGTTAAAAGAGCAACAACGATTATATTTAAAAGATAATCATATTCACCGATTGTGGGAAGCCAGCCTGCGTGGCTCGACTGATTAATAATACCGATTTTACCCGAGCCCTTGGGAACCTCCCAAACAGTTACAAAATATGAAACAAGCTGAATACCTACATAGTTCATCATAAGAGTGAACAGAGTTTCATTTGTGTCAAACTTGGCTTTAAAAACAGCGGGTATAACCGCCCAAATTGCACCCGCAATCATACTTGCGGCAATCATTATGATTATCAAAAGAGCATTCGGAACCTTATCGCCCAAAAGAATCATACAGGCAGCGGTTGCAAGACCTCCGATAAGCACCTGGCCCTCTGCACCGATATTCCAAAATCGCATTTTAAATGCAGGAGTTACGGCAAGTGAAACGCAAAGCAGAATTGCAATACCCTGCAATAAATTCCAAAATCTTCTTGAAGAGCCGAAGGCGCCCTTTATCATAGTTGAATAAACGCTTATGGGATTTTCGTGAGTTAAAAACATTGTTAAAACAGCGCAAACGATTAACGCGAGTGCAACTGCGGCAAGGCGAATAAGCCAAGAGGTGTACCACGGCAAGCTGTCTCTTTTAACAATATGAAAGAGCGGTTCCCTTGCCTTTGATTTATTTTTCATCGGCTTTATCCTCCTTATTTGAATTTTTTGTCATCAACAGACCTATTTCTTCCTTAACTGCCGTTCTGCCGTCAACAATACCTGTTATACTGCCCGAATTAATAACCATAATTCTGTCGCACAGCTCGATAAGAACATCAAGGTCCTCTCCGACGAAAACAACGGCAACGCCGTTTGCCTTTTGCTTTGTTAAAAGATTATAAATCGTATAGGAAGAATTAATATCAAGACCTCTTACGGGATAAGCAACCATAAGCACCTTGGGATTTGCGGCGATTTCTCTGCCGACAAGCACCTTTTGAACATTACCTCCCGAAAGGCGTCTGACGGGAGTTGAGGTGCTTGGAGTTACAACTTCAAGACTGTCAATGATTTTATCAGCCAAATCCTTTGGACTTTTTCTGTTTAAAAATACCGAGCTTCCCTTTTTATAGCTGCGAAGCATCATATTATCAACAATATCCATATTGCCGACAAGTCCCATTCCAAGTCTGTCCTCGGGAACAAATGAAAGCCTTACGCCCATATCTCTTATTTGAGTTGGGGTTTTATCGCGGAGGTTAACAGGCTCGCTGTTTTCCTCCTCCTGATAAAGAATTTCTCCGCTTTCAAGAGCTTGGAGACCTGCAATTGCTTCAAGCAGTTCACGCTGACCGCTTCCTGCAATACCTGCAATGCCGAGGATTTCGCCTGTTTTAGCGGTAAACGAAACATCGTTTAAAACCTTTCTGCCCTCTGAATTAACGGCAGTCATATTTTTAACGATTAATCTATCCTTTGGATTAACCGGATCGGTTCTTTCAATATTAAGAGTAACCTTTTTGCCGACCATCATTTCGGTTAAGGACTGTTCGGTTGCGGTTTTGGTTTCAACCGTTCCGATATACTCGCCCTTACGAAGAACTGCAACTCTGTCTGTTAATTCAAGAACCTCATGAAGCTTATGAGTAATTATGATAATCGATTTATTATCCTGCCTCATACGGCGGAGAATATCGAATAATTTTTTAGTTTCCTGCGGTGTTAAAACAGCGGTTGGCTCATCAAGAATAAGGATATCCGCACCTCTGTAAAGCACCTTAATAATTTCAACGGTCTGCTTTTGAGAAACAGACATTTCGTAAATCTTACTGTCTAAATCAATTTCGAAGCCGTATTTATCGGTTATTTCTTTAATTCTTTTTTTGGCTTCCTTTAAATTATATTTCTTATCGTCTTTAATTCCGAGAACGATATTCTCGGCGGCGGTGAAAACATCAACAAGCTTAAAATGCTGATGAATCATACCGATTTTATATTTAAACGCATCCTTTGGGGACTTAATAACAACCTCGTTACCGTCAACAAAAATCTGCCCCTCATCAGGAAAATATATGCCCGAAAGCATATTCATAAGCGTTGTTTTTCCGCTTCCGTTTTCGCCCAAAATTGCAAGGATTTCTCCTCTGCGAACTTGAAGATCAACATTTTTATTTGCAACAACGCTTCCGAATCTTTTAGTTACGCCTTTTAATTCAATTGCAAGAGAGTCGCTCATAAATACCTCCGCAAAACATCTAAAAAATACACGCGTGGCCGTGTTTTGCCACGGCCACGCATTAAGTGGTTAAATAATGAAATTAATACATTTCGTTAAGAAGAGTGATACCGTCAATTCTGATATCGAAATAAGGAGCTGAACGGTATTCAGACTCGTGGAAATAGCCGTCTGCGATAGCTTCTGTATCTTTCTCATAAGCAGCATCGGTGTCTACATCAGCCATATATGTGCTGAGTGCTTCGCCGTTTACTGTAAATGTTGTTGTATCAAATACATGAAGAGTACCTGCTTTGAGCTCTTCGGCAGCCTTATTGATAGCTTCCTGAGTGCCCTCTGCGGCAGCAGCTGTGTTAACCTCTGTAAGCTCAACAGAGCCTGTTGCAAGTGAGCCTGTCCAATCAGTGTCGATAGCAGTGCCGTCGATAACTGCCTTAATAGCATACTCAAAATAAGGAGCCCAGTTGATTCTTGAAGAAACGATAAAGGTGTTCGGGCAAGCGCTTACTGTGCTTCCGTTGTAAGAAACATTGGGAACGCCTGCTGTTTCGCAAGCAGTGGGAGCACCCATTGAGTCAGCATGCTGGCTGATAAGCTTACAACCGTTAGCAATAAGGGTGTTTGCAGCTTCCTTCTCGGCAGTTTCATCATACCAAGAGCCTGTGAACTGAACCTCCATAGTTGCAGTTGGGCAAACTGAGCGTGCGCCGAGGAAGAATGAGGTGTAGCCGGAAACAACCTCTGCATAGGTGTAAGCACCTACATAACCGATTTTAGCCTCTTCTGCGTTGAACTCGCCTGCTTCAATCATTTCATTGAGCTTCATACCTGCTGCAATACCTGCAAGATATCTGCCGTCATAAATTGAAGCGAAAGCATTGTGATAGTTTGTAAGGTTTTCAGTGTGTGCCTTTGTACCTGTTGCGTGGCAGAACTGAACATTAGGATACTTCTTTGCAGCCTCAATCATATAATCCTCGTGGC
>JALEZT010000090.1 GCA_022772725.1 Eubacterium sp. | reverse complement strand
CTCGGTCAGCTTTCAAGGGCAAAGCATATCGAGGATATCCCCGATGATAAAACAACCTTTACGGCTGTTGACGGCTTCGTAAGAGGAACAGGCTCGGGAAGCTGCGGACCTATCCCGCCGAGAGAGCATCAAATTAAGTTCGGCTACACTCATCCGCTTGAATACACATTTACGATAAAATTGGGGTAAGAAAACTATGGATATTAAAAATATTTCCCTTTCCGCCGTTTATAATGTAAACGGTCGGGAATTCACTGCAAAAAACCTTAAAAACGAGCATTTTGAAATAAAGCTTCGCTCGTCGGCAGACCGCATTTATGCAACTCTTTCGCCAAAGGCTTCCGTTTCGTTCAGCCGTTTTGCAATTAAAATGCCGTACGGCTTTTCAACAGACGATAAAATATTCGTAAACGGCTATCAAAGCTGGACCGATAGCTTTGAATATTCCTATGGCGAGAGTATGCAGGAGCTGACCCGCTTAACCGAATTTGCAACAACGAAAGCTCCGATTTACTCTATCGGTATGTCAAAGTCCGGCGATAGCCTGTTTCATAAGTATCCCCGCAGAAGCAATCTTTTTTACGGCTGGTCATACGGCTATGTTCGTAAAAGCGACGAAAACGAAATTGATATATTCGGCTCGCTGAGCGAAAGGTCGGGCTATACGATTGTAACCTTTGATGTTGAAAACAACTGCATTATAATCGAAAAGGATTTGGAGGGAGTTGTTTTTGAAGAGGACGCAGAGCTTCTTTCCCTTGCAGTTATAAGCGGAGAATATAATTCTGCTTTTGATGAATACTTCAAGGCAATGGGAGTAACCTCCCGTGAAACAAAGCGCAGAACGGGCTATACCACCTGGTATAATTATTACGGCAATATAAATGAAAAGGTTGTTCGCCGTGATTTAAACGCAATAAAGTCGCTTGATGTTGATTTTGATTGCTTCCAGATAGACGACGGATATCAGGCGGCAATAGGCGATTGGCTTATTACTGATAAAAAGAAATTCCCTAACGGAATGAAGAGCATTGCAGATGATATTCATTCGGGCGGTATGATAGCAGGCTTGTGGCTTGCTCCGTTTGCCGCCACTCCCGGCTCACGACTTTTCAAGGAGCATAAGGATTGGCTTATTAAGGATAAAAACGGCAAGCCGTATAAAACAGGTCATAACTGGGGCGGCTTTTATTCTCTTGATATTTATAACGAGGGCGCACGCGAATATCTTAAAAATGTTTTCAGCACCGTTTTAAATGTTTGGGGCTTTGATCTTGTTAAGCTTGATTTCCTTTACGGCGCGTGTGTTTTGCCTATGCACAATAAATCAAGGGGCGAAATTATGTGCGACGCAATGGATTTGCTCCGCGAGTGCTGCGGCGAAAAGCTTATTCTCGGCTGCGGCGTACCGCTTATGCCTGCCTTCGGAAAGGTTGATTATTGCCGTATCGGCTCCGATATTTCGCTTAGGTGGAAGGATGCTAAGCATAAAATAAGAGAAGATGTTTCAACTCCTCACGCCGTTTCAAACAGTATTTTCAGGCGCCATCTTGACGGCAGAGCGTGGAAAAACGATCCCGATGTTTTCCTCCTCAGAGATGATAATATCAAAATGACCTTTGAGGAAAGAAAGCTTCTTGCAAAAATAAACAGTCTTTTCGGAAATCTCCTGTTCATTTCCGATAATGTCAGCGATTATTCGCCCGAACAGCTTGAAGCGCTTAAAGACGCCTTTGCTAAAAAGGATGTTGAAATCTATTCGGCAGGCTTTGCCCAAAAGGATATTATGGAAATAATCTATGCCGAAAACGGCGAAGCAAAAAGGCTTTGCTTCAATATCC
This sequence comes from Eubacterium sp., assembly GCA_022772725.1. GTDB lineage: Bacteria > Bacillota > Clostridia > Oscillospirales > Acutalibacteraceae > Eubacterium_R. Next base: position 1,551 of record JALEZT010000090.1, on the reverse strand, counting down.
GAACAGGCGAGCAACTTATATAAAAACCGAAACTCCGCAGTGATATACACCCCAAAAGTTAGAAACTTTTGGGGTGCATATCATTTGTCTTAATAGTTTTAAAGTTTATTTAAAGTGTATCTCTAATTTAATAACACTCTTTTTCAAAGGGGCTGTTTTTTTCAGCCCCTTTTCTTATATCCAAATATTAATTTTTACTCAAAACTTGGTGTCGGTTTTTAATTGCTTTCATTGATATTAAGTGGTTCGAATCCACCGCAAACAATATTATAAAAACAAAAAAGACCTGTCTGTTTAGACGGGTCTTTTTCTTGGTGGGAGAGAGTGGATTCGAACCACTGAAGCTGAATAGCGACAGATTTACAGTCTGTTCCCTTTGGCCGCTCGGGAACTCTCCCATATATAAGGTAATAACAAGTTATTACCTTTTTTGGAGCTGGTGAACGGACTCGAACCCCTGACCTGCTGATTACAAATCAGCTGCTCTACCAACTGAGCTACACCAGCGTTTCTTAACGCTTTAATAATATATCATAAGAAAATTACATAGTCAAGCCTTTTTTTCAATTTTATTATCTAATTTTTATTTTTATCATATAATACAATTGAACGGTTCAATGATATTATTTTGAGGTGATACTATGTGCGGAATAGCAGGAATTTTATCGCAGAACATAGATTTAAGAGAGCGCGAGCCGCTTATAAGGGATATCAGCGAAAGCTTAAAGTTGAGAGGCCCTGACGGCTTCGGAGAATACACAAAGCCGTATGTTACGCTGATACACAGGCGGCTTTCCGTTATAGACCCCGAAAAAGGCGCTCAGCCGATGAGCTTCGGCAAATATGTTATAGCCTACAACGGCGAAATTTACAACACGCAGGAGATAAAAAACGATCTTCTTGCAAAGGGCTATTCCTTTGATACGCAGTGCGACACGGAGGTTGTTTTAAAAGCATATTGCGAATGGAAGGAGAAATGCTGTGAAAAGCTAAACGGCATTTTTGCCTTTGCGGTTTGGGATGACGGAGAACATTCACTATTTGTCTGCCGAGACAGAATAGGCGTTAAGCCTCTTTTTTACAGTCGCAAAAACGGCGTTTTCGCCTTTGCAAGCAGAATAAAAAGCCTTTTACTTATTCCGGAAATATCTGCCGAGGTTGATGAAAACGGGCTCAACGAAATATTTATGCTCGGCCCTGCAAAGCCGATAGGAAGCGCAGTCTTTAAGGATATCAGCGAGCTTCCGCCTGCTTCGTATATGACGGTTAAAAACGGCAATGTAAGCATAAAGCAGTATTGGCGTTTAACCGCCAAGGAGCACACGGATAACGAGGCGCAAACTATTGAAAAAACACATTTTCTTGTTACCGACGCTATCAAAAGGCAGCTTGTGTCCGATGTGCCGCTTTGCACCTTTTTGAGCGGCGGACTTGATTCCTCGATTATCAGCGAAATTGCCTCTCGAGAATACTTGAAGCACGGAGAGAGGCTAACAACATATTCCGTTGATTATACCGATAACGATAAGTTTTTCAAGGCGAGTGTTTTTC
>JALEZT010000068.1 GCA_022772725.1 Eubacterium sp. | reverse complement strand
GATAAAAAGCTGATCGGCTGTAACATCTCCGAAAGAGCCCTTGCCCCATATTGTTCCGAAATATGCAGCGCTTCCGAGTGCCGTGAAAATACAAGACAGAATTTTTACAAAAACCGTCAGCCTCTTTTTCTTCGGCACTTTTTCTTCTTCAAAGGTTAAGCGTCTGTTAACAAATCCGGAAAGCACAAGCAAAACGGCACCAACGCAAAGCGACAGTATGAAAAACTGAATATATGTTGCCGTTGTGCATTTCTCGGTTGTAATAAAATGCTCAAAATGAAAAATATATTTAACTATTGCAAGAGATATTAAATCAACTGCAAAAACACTTCTTGTTATTCTGTGAATACAGGATTTGACGGTCTTGCTTTCGCAAAGGAAAGCGATTTCGATAACCGCCGTTATAATACCGCCTATGGCACCTGTTAAAATTAACATTTAATTTTCCTCTCTTCATCTGTTTTATAGCATTTGTAATTTTATCATATATTGCCGTGTGTTACAATAAATAATACAGATTTGTCATATTTTAATTTGTTAGGTGTTAAAGAGCAATCCAAACCACGGCTCGGATTATTTTTTATTGCCTATTTTTGATAAAGCAATTCAACAAGCTCGTCAGTGTCGTTAAGATTTATTCTCTTTGAGGCTATATATGTTCTGTAATCCGTAAAGAAATTGATTTTATCCTTTGGATTAAATTTGCCGTAGCTTGAAGTAACTATCGTGCCGTCATCAAGAACAACATTTCCGCAGTAGCCCGTGTCGGCTCCCGCATAATATTCAGGCTCCTTCTGACCGTTTTCGTAAACATGGGCAAGCTTAATTCTGTACTGTCCCTGCGTGCCGTTCTTTAAATCCTCGTAGGTGCCAACCCAAGCAACCCAGCCCTCGCTAATCCAGCCGCCTGTTGTGTCGTCTTTAGCGTTTTCCTCTGCCTTTTTGCCTCTTTCAATTGAGCGGAAGGTAATAAAAAGTCTGCCGTCCTTTGTCCATTCTGCCTTGTGGCGTTCGCCGTTTAAAGCAGCAGGAGCCTGCCGAGGCTTGCTCCACGTTTCGCCCTCATCCGTTGAAAATGAGATTATGGAATTAACCCTTTTGGAATTGCTCCTTGAAATAAGGCAAAGCTCGTCGCCCGTTCCGTTTTCACTTCGAATAACCTCAACCTCACACATACAGGCGTCCTCTTCGGCTTCTCTGTATTCGGAAAAGTACTTTTCGGGAACGCTCCAATGCGGATTTCCGTTTTCGTCAAAGGTCAGTATTGTTTTGTAATTATAAAAATCGCTGTCGTGAAAAAGTCCCATCCATTTATCAACAAACTCGCCGTTTTCTTTAAGCTGAGTAAGGCTTGACATTGCAACAATCGGAATAACGGGATATTCACTCGATTTATCGTAAAATGTTTCAAACTCCGTCCAGCTTTCTCCCTCATCAGTTGAAACGGAGCAGTTAAAGCCGCCGTTTGTTTCGGGCATATCGCTCCATTGCGGATTAGCTGAAATCATTATAAGCTTATCACTTGTTTTGCCGTCGGTAAATTGAAGTCGATAAACCGTTGGAGTTTCAAGGGAATTCTCCCAGCTTTTCGGTGTGCCTTCAAGGCTTTCGCTCCATGTTTTTCCGCCGTCTGTGCTTATCTTGCTTTGAACCGCTCCCTTGCCGTGTCCAAGCGGATAAAGTGTAAGTATGTTGCCGTTTTTGAGCAAAACGGAATCAGGGTGAGCCATATATTTTTCGCTGTTGTCAACAGTAGTCAGCTCATATAAATAATCGTATTTTTCGTCAATTCCGTCAGGCTTAACGCTAAGGTCAAGCTCGGGAATAGTGTAGTCTGCTCCCGTAAAGGGAAGAGCCTCTGCCTTTTGCTTTGAGCAACCGCAGAAAACAGAAAATGCTATTACTGCGCAAATTAAAACAGATAATATTTTTTTCATAACAAAAAAGCCTTTCATTTTATTTGATTTAATTGTAGCATATTCAAACGGTATTTTCATCAACTATTTTATTGTATTTTACAATTTTTATGATATAATTATTTAAATGTAAATGCTATTTAATAATTTTTTTCGGAGCAGGTAAAATGAAATCAAAAATCAAAGATTTGTTAAAGCTGTTTTTTACTATGCTTTATATCAGCGCTTTTACCTTCGGCGGCGGATTTGTAATCATCAATTTTATGAAAAGAAAGTTTGTTGATGAGCTTCATTGGATAGACGAGGAGGAAATGCTTGATATAACAGCTATGGCGCAGTCCGCACCGGGTGCAATTGCAGTTAATGCCGCCGTTCTCGTCGGCTGGAAGGTTGCGGGTGCTCTCGGAATGATTGTTTCCGTTATTGCAACCATTCTTCCTCCGCTTGTTATACTTTCCGTTGTTTCGCTTATTTACGATAAATTCGCCTCAAATCAGTATGTTGCGCTTGTGCTTCAAGGTATGCAGGCGGGTGTTGCCGCAGTTATTCTTGATGTTGTTTTCAGCCTCGGCTCAAATGTTCTCAAAAGGAATGAAACGCTTAATATAATCATATTTGTTCTTTCATTTGTTGCCGCTCTCTTCTTAAAATTAAATGTTGTTTATATTATTCTTTTAGCCGCCGCGGCAGGCATAGCAAAGGAAATTATAAGCAAACGGAAAGAGAGGCGAAGCAGTTGATTTATTTAAAGCTTATATGGAGCTTTTTGCAGGTTGGCCTTTTCAGCATCGGAGGCGGCTATGCCGCAATTCCGCTTATGCAGGAGCAGGTTGTTGATATTAATCAATGGATGTCGCTCAGTGAATTTACTAATCTTATAACTATTGCAGAGATGACTCCCGGCCCGATAGCCGTTAACTGCGCAACCTTCGTCGGTATCCGAATTGCAGGAACCGCAGGTGCCGTTATTGCAACGCTTGCGTGCATAACTCCGTCAATTATAATCGTTTCAATAATGGCGTTTGTTTATAAGAAATACAGAAAATCATCTGCCCTTCAAAATGTTCTTTCCTCGCTTCGCCCTGCCGTTGTTGCGCTAATTCTTTTTGCAGGCATAAAAATTCTTGTTATGGCGGTTTTCGGCAGTGATATTTATTCACTCAGCCTTTCGTCCTTCTCAAATATTTATTGGATAGGCGCAATTCTTTTCGCAGTCGGATTTTTTCTGCTTCGAAGGTTCAAGCTTAATCCTATACTTGTTATGTGCCTTTGCGGAGCGGCAAACCTCTGCCTCGGCTTGATAATCAAATAACGGAACAAGGGGACTGTGAAAAGTCCCCTTTTATTTTATGCTATAAATAAGTAGCTTTTATTTTGCAGCTGCCTCTTCGGCTTCAAAAATTTTATCCCAGTTTGAATAGTATTCAAGCTGCTTTATAAGCTTTCTCGCCTGAATGTAATCAAAGGCTTTTTTATGGAAATTATCAAGCTCCTTTGATGCTGCACGAAGTGCCGCATTTTTTGCCTTGATTTCCTCCTTTGTGCCTTCGCCCATTGCGTTTGCTTTGTTGTAAGCGTCAACAGAGGGCTCGCTGATTCCGTAAAGCTCTTCAACAGTGTGCTTTAAAAGCTCCTGTGCCTTTGAGGTTTTGTTTTTCATTTCGTCGGTGTTAAAGCGGTCTTTTTCATTAATAATAATTTCAAGAGCCTTTTTTCTTGCGGAAAGCTTTTTGGCTTCTTTTCTTTTTAAATTACCTTTCAGCTTCTCACAAATCTCTTTATATTCAATGATTGCATCGGAATAAATATTCTTTGCCTCGTCAAGCTGACCTTCTGAAAGAGAGCCTGTTGCGTAGTCTTCAAGAGCTGCTCTTATTTTCAAAACGGATATATGAGCGTCGTGCTCCTCCTCGGTTAAGGTGTAAAGCGTTGTAAACGGAATTAAAGAAAGAGCATAGCCGATTATTGCAATGGCAATCATTGCCTTTGCAAGAGGCTCTCTAAACTCCATTAAGTATAAATCATCATAATTATCAACTAAGCCGAAATGGTTTTGCAAAACTATCGTGTTGATAAAATATGTTATTCCCATTGTTATAAATGTTCCGATAATTCCAACAAATTGGCTCATCAGCCCTTCAAGGCGTTCGCCGGTTTTGTATTGCTGATAATCAAGCACATCTGCATTCATTGCAGGGTCGCTGATAATAGGGAAGGTGCAGAAAAATCCCCTCAACCAAACGAAAGCAAAAAGCACCCAGATCTGCCTAATCGAAAGATACATTCCTATCATACAAAGTATATTGCAAAGTGTGTAGGTTATAACAAGCTTTCTCTTTCCAAGCTTTCTGATTAATAACGGAGCAATAAGCATTGCAGGTGTTGCGGCAAAGCCCAAAACCGTCATCAGCGTTCCGTTTAAAATGCCCTGCTTTTCGGTTGTAAGGTTTAATGTGTCTTTAATTCCGTAATAGAAATACCAGGTGGTAACATTGCCGATTCCTGCCTGAAAGAACACAAACCAAGAGGTTATCGAGCGCGCCCATTGATATTTGTTTTTAATTCCGGAAACAATTCCCTTTATAAACGGAACCTTGGGAGTGTAATCCTTGGAAACGATAATTCTTTCCTTTGTTCCCGAATAGCTTAACATTCCCAGCAACGCACCGAAAATTCCGAATATCGGCATAATAACACGGTAAGCGGTTATGTGTTCAAGTCCCCCTGTAAAGCCGGCAATAATAGGAACAATGAAGCCTGCTATTGACGGCGCAAGGGAATAAATAAAGGTTGAAACAGTTATAACATCTGCTCTTTCGTTTGAATTGGGGCTCATAACCTGAACAAGCGTTGAATATGCCTGGTCATAAAACGGATAGCAGATTTGAAGAAGCATATAGCAGCCGAAAAGCGACCAAAGCCTTTGGTTGTAGCTCATCGTTTCAAACGGCAGAAATGCAAAAATCGTAACAATAAGTGCAGTCGGTATTCCCGTGTAAAGCAGATACGGTCTAAATTTACCCTTTTTGCTTCTTGTGTTATCAATTATAAGTCCTCTAAGCGGACCTATAAACATTGTTAAAACGGTTGCAAGCATACTCAAATTAACGAGATCGCCGTTTTTTAAGTGAAGTGCCGAGCCGGCAAGCAGACAGGTGCCCGATAAGCCGATATAATATACAACCTGAATAACAAATTTAACACCGATACCGCCAACGCTGTATGCGCATATTTCCTTAAACGGTATGTATCGTCCCTCGGGAGGAGTGTTCCAATATTTTTTTACGGAAATGATTAAATCTTTAAGCTTGTTTATAAGTTTCATAGGCTTCTCCAAAAATTTATTATGAAATTAAAACGCATAATTGTATTATAGCATTAAAATGCTCTTTGCACTATGAACTTATTGCACAAAAAATTTTCTTATTTTTAAACATAATAACCAATAAAATGCTTTTACGCCTTTTATCAGCATATTATTATCAGGTGGTATTATGCATTTTATCGAGTATAACAGGCAAGCCGCAGTAGACTATGCTCTTAAATGGGCTCTTTCCCGTAATCCGAATTATTATGATTTTGACGGGGCAGGGGGCGACTGCACTAATTTCGCATCGCAATGTGTTTACGCAGGCTGTAAGGTTATGAATTATGAAAAAGATATAGGCTGGTATTATAATTCGGTAAATGACAGGGCTGCAGCTTGGTCAGGTGTTGAATATTTAAGAAAATTCCTTCTTAATAATAACTCTGCCGGTCCCTTTGCCTCGTCTGTTTCGCTTTCCCATTTGCAGTTGGGAGATCTAATTCAGCTTAATAACGGCTTTGAATATTATCACACGCTTGTTGTAACGGGCTTCTCGTCGGATACCCCTCTTGTGTGTGCTCACACGGATGATTCCTATATGCGCTCTCTTGATACATACTATTATAATTTTGCATCCGCTCTTCACATTATAGGCGCCGGCAATCGCTGAAAGCACCGTTCTGTGCTTTGATACAAAGCAAAAAGAAAACATATCTAATTCTTTGACAGGCGTGCTGATAAATTAAAATGGTAGAAAAAGTGGTAGAAAAAAACAAAAAAAGTACAGAGCGAAATTTAAAAATTTGGCTCTGTACCTATGGTTGCGGGGGCAGGACCGACAAGCCCACTCATTATCGAACAATCCACCGGATTGTTCTCCCAATCAGCTTCGCCCTGCGGGCTTGCTTCTTGGAAACTCGTTCGCAGGTTCGAGTCCTTTCTATCATAATTATAAAAAAACAGACACCGAAACGGCGTCTGTTTTTTTATGGTTGCGGGGGCAGGGCCGACAAACCCACTCATTATCGAACAATCCACCGGACTGTTCTCCCAATCAGCTTCGCCCTGCGGGCTTGCTTCTTGGAAACTCGTTCGCAGGTTCGAGTCCTTTCTGTCATAATTATAAAAAAACAGACACCGAAACGGCGTCTGTCTTTTTATGGTTGCGGGGGCAGGACTCGAACCTGCGACCTATTGATTACGAAAAAGCTCTGGATAAATAAAATACACTAAAAGTAACAAAAAACAGCCATTTCTTTTATCGTTAGAAATGACTGCTTTGTTATATAGCTGTACCAATATTTATAT
>JALEZT010000041.1 GCA_022772725.1 Eubacterium sp. | reverse complement strand
AACACCCGCAGTCGGCGATTCCGTTGCCCATATTCTTGAAGAGATAGGTCTTGAACAATGCGGAGGCCCGGGAACAACTGCCTGCCTTGCAATGCTTAATGACGCAGTTAAAAAAGGCGGCGTTATGGCTTCTTCAAGCGTTGGAGGCTTATCGGGTGCATTTATTCCCGTTTCTGAGGATGCAGGTATGATTGACGCGGCAAGAAGCGGCGCGCTTACTATTGAAAAGCTTGAAGCAATGACTGCGGTTTGCTCGGTTGGACTTGATATGATTGTTATTCCGGGAGACACAACACCCGAAACAATCAGCGGTATTATTGCCGATGAAGCCGCTATCGGTATGGTTAACGGCAAAACAACCGCAGTAAGAGTTATACCGGCAGTCGGAAAGAAAATCGGCGATGAGCTTGAATTCGGCGGCTTGCTCGGTTCGGGTCCCGTTATGAAGGTTAATACTAAATCCCCTGCTAAATTTATTAACAGAGGCGGAAAAATTCCTGCTCCGCTTCATAGCCTTAAAAACTGATTGCATAATAAAAATTATGACCGAAAGGCAAAATGCTTTTCGGTCTATTCTTTATTTATAGAAAAAAATATCCCGACAAAAGTCGGGATATAATTAGTCTTTATTTAAAGATAATATTTGTGCTGTTAAAGGTTAACGGCTCGTACTTTCCGTTTTCACTTACATAGCAGGAAGAAAGCTTAATTGAAACGGCAAAGGTTTTGCCAGAGCAAGTGAACACATAGCATTCTGAATTATTAACCATAACAGTTTTGTTATTATATGTAATTTCGGAATTGCTTACATCTGATGAATAGCCGATTTCCTTATAGTTATCGTGAATAACCTGCTTTAAGAAAATCTTTGCATCTGCAACACTGTAATCGGGAGTTGTTGTGATTTCGTGAGGATTTGAATAAGGCTCATAATCATAAACGCCTGCAACAGTTGTTTCCTCTTCAGCAGCAGGAAGAACAGGAGCAACATAATTAATCCACATAATGATGAAGTAAATCATTGCCCAAATAAGAAGAATCATAATAATCATACCGAAAACTTTTTTCTTCTTATTCTCTTGGAGGATAACCTCATCCTTTTCGGGAATTGCAATCGGAACGAAGGGCTTGCCTTTTTTAGCACACTTCTTTTCTGCTTTTGCATTCTTCTTCTCTATTTTCTTAACATAAGCGGCATAGGCTTTATCGTTTGCCTTGGCAGCCTTAATTTCAGATTTAGACTGAAATTCATCAATCGGCGGAATAACAATAGGAGTAAATCCGGATTTGTTTGCGCCCTTTTGATTTTTCTTATTTGCATCCTTAACGAATTTATCATAATCCTTAGCATGCTTTTTTTCTGCTTTGGCAGCGGCCTTTTGAGAAGCCTTTTCAGCTTTGGCAGCCTTTTTTTGAGCTTTCGCTTCTTTCTTTGCGAGCTTTGTTTCTTTACTCAAGGCAGTACCCTCCTTATAAAGTCTATTAGTAGTATAACATTATTAAAATCAAATTTCAACAAAAAAATTAAATTTGATTAGTAAAAATATGAACAAATTGTAAAAAATGAAACAAAATGCCGTCTTTTCAAGGAAAAAGGCTCATTCTGTTGAATGAGCCTTTAATGGAGGCACCACCCAGATTTGAACTGGGGCGTAAAGCTTTTGCAGAGCTCTGCCTTACCACTTGGCTATGGTGCCTAATATAATGGGCACTAAAAATTTTTAGTGCCCTTTGGAGCGGATTACGAGACTCGAACTCGCCACCTCCACCTTGGCAAGGTGGCGCTCTACCGGATGAGCTAAATCCGCAAAAATGGTGCTTCCGGACGGAATCGAACCATCGACACGGGGATTTTCAGTCCCCTGCTCTACCGACTGAGCTACAGAAGCACATTGTGGCGACCCGGAACGGACTCGAACCGTCGACCTCCTGCGTGACAGGCAGGCGTTCTAACCAGCTGAACTACCGGGCCAAATGGTGGGAACAACAGGGCTCGAACCTGTGACCCTCTGCTTGTAAGGCAGATGCTCTCCCAGCTGAGCTATGCTCCCATCTGTTGCGGGTTG
>JALEZT010000024.1 GCA_022772725.1 Eubacterium sp. | reverse complement strand
TATATATTTCAACTTGCAAAAAATTGAAAAAGCGGGCAGAAAATCTGCCCGCCGAAATAAAATATCAGTTGAGAACCTTGAAATCAACCTTGCCGACCTTTGTTCTGGGGAGCTCATCAATGAAAACAATCTCTCTCGGAACAGACCATTTTGAAAGGTTTTGAATTCCGAAGGTTTTGATTTTCTCGATAAGAGCGGCCTCATCATCCTTTGCATACTTTTTGTTTTTAACAACAAAGAGCTTGAGCATTGTTTTGCCGCCGTCCTCCTTGCCGATAACGCAGCAATCATAAATTTCAGCCATTGATCTGTATGTTTCCTCAATGAATGAGGGATAAACAAGATAGCCGCTGATTTTATAAACTCTTTTAAGACGCTGACGGTAATAAATATCGCCCTTTTCGTCTATGAAGCACATATCGCCCGTGTGGAGCCAAACTCTGCCGTCCTCGTGCTTAACAAGAACCTTGCTTGTTTCCTCGGGATCGTTCCAATAGCCCTGCATAAGAGTTGGAGAATAAATGCAAAGCTCGCCGTCCTCTCCCTCGCATTTTTCGGTTGTGCCGGGCTTAACCGTCATTGCTTCAATATTGTAGCACGGAACGCCGATACAACCCTGCGGAGCCTCTCTTCTTGGGTCTGTGAAGGTGCAAACGGTTACGCACTCGGTTAAACCGTAGCCCGAAACGAAATGAACCTTGGCGCCGTTTTCTTTAAGGAGTCTATCCATTTTTTCGGTTAAGGAATACGGAACAACATCTCCGCCCGAGCCGATAAGCTTCATTGAGCTCATATCAATTCCTTTAAGATAGCCTGCTTTATAAACCTTTTCAAAGAAATCCGGAACACCGAATATGTAGTTTAGCTTATATTTCTTTATTGAATCGGAGCACATTTTTGCGTCAAACTGCGGGAAGAGTGCCTGAGCCATACCAACGCACATTGAAACATGCATACAAAGCGCAAAGCCGAAGCCGTGGAAAACAGGAAGAGCGGTGAGCATACCGTCTGTGTCCTGATCAATCTGCATATTTAAAACATTAGTAACAACATCAACAAGCTGATAGGAAAGATTGTTGATAGCCTCGCAGGTGAGCATAACGCCCTTGGGGTTGCCTGTTGTGCCGCCCGTCATCATAATAGCGGCGGTTGCAAGAGAATCCTGCGCTGTTTCGGGAACGCCGTTTTCCTTAATATATGCCTCGCCCTCTTTAAGAAAGCCGGACCAATCAATAAGCTTTTTAACATTTGTTGCGGGAGCGGTTTTTCCCTTAATCTTCTTTTTATAAAGCATATTAGCTATAAAGCCGTAAGGAGTTTTGGGGAAATACTGAGCCGTTGGGCATTTAACAACCGTTACATCGGGGTTATCCTTAAATGCCTTTTCGGAAACATCAAAGCAAAAAGCAAATTTTGCGCCAACAAGATTGATTGTGTAATCAGCCTCTGACTTAACCGAAAGCGGATGAAGCATTGAAGCGATTGCGCCGATTTTGTTAATTGCATAAACTGCGGCAACGCATTGAGGTGTGTTTGGAAGGCAAACAACAACTCTGTCTCCCTTTTTAACGCCGTTTGCAACAAGTGCCGCGGCGCACTTATCAATCATTGCCGAAACCTCATTCCAGCTCAAAGTGTTGTTATAGTAATAAAGGCAGGGATTATCCCCTCTTTGATTGGCAGAGTTTTCAAACTGCTGATACATTGTTGTTCTGACATTGTATTTAGATGTGTATTCTATCATACAAAAATCTCCATTCAAATGATTTTGCTTGAAGACGCAATAATGCGCTTTATTCAAAAGTGTGATTATTTTAACAAAACCGAAGCGTACTTGCAACACAATCAATAAAATCTTTATTATTTGTTTATAAGTAAATAAATTTTTCTGTTTAATTTGACATTTCAGCCCGTTATGGTTATTATATAAAATAAGTTTTCATAAAAAGGGATAAAAAATATGGCATATAAATTAAAAAAGCACCCAACAAAAAGCATACCGAAGGGGCAGCTGGCCTTTTGGATTATAACACGCATTGCGCTTTTAGTCTGCTCCGCATATTCATTTATAAACGGCGATCTTGTTATGGGCTTTGAATCTGTTTTCTGCTTTATATTCACTCATTTATGGGATATGTTTCAGGTGTTCGGAAACGGCTCGTTTATTGAGGAGGTTCCTCCCCTTTCGCAAACAATGCTGAATATGATTATTTTCGTTGGCATCGTTTTCGGCTCATATCTGAGCCTTTTTGATAAAATTCCGTGGTTTGACGATTTTATGCATCTGCTTTCGGGCTTCGTCTGCGCCGTTTTCGGATATGATTTTGCCTGCATAATTCAGCGCAAAAAGGGCGAATGTGCGGCAACGCTTGCGGCAATTTTTGCAATTATGTTTGCGCTTTCAATTGCAGTTGGCTGGGAATTTTACGAATTTCTTATGGATACCCTGCACGGCACAAATCTTCAGCTTGCAAAGCCGGGAGAGGAAACAGCGATGTTTGACCTTGCAAAATATAACGGCGAATACGGCTACCTCGGCCTTGTTGACACAATGACGGATATGATTATGAATGCCACAGGCGGAATAATCGGCATGATATTTATGATTATTCTGCGAAACAGAAAAAAGAAGAAAAAATAACGGCTTTTACAAAAAAGAATAATTCGCAATCGTTCTGCAAAGCATTTTGGCTTTGCAGTTTTTTTTACATATTTTTCGGCTTTCGTAATATATACTGAAAATATTATTAAGGAAGTGTTCAAATGAAAGCAGCTTTAAATAAAGAAAAAACAGAAAAAATAAAGGGTGCAGTTGATAAAAAGCAATTCAAAGACATTCTTGAAGCGGTGTTTTATTTTGCGGCGGCATTTTTGCTGAGCAGAAATTTCGTTTTGCAATATGCTTCTCCGTTTGCCGTTTCGCTGATTACCGCTTCAAGAAGGAAAAACTATTTTTATTCCGCGGCAGGCGCGGCACTTGGATATCTTATTTTCTGCCCGGAAAGCTTTGCGCGGTATGCCGCCGCAATCGTTATAGTTTTGCTTGCCTGCATAGCGGCAGACGCAGCGGGTGCTCGCACCGAGGCATCAATATCCATGGCTTCGGCTTTTCTTGCGCTTCTTGCAACGGGACTTGTTGTTGATATAAAAACAGGCGGTGGCTCTGCCGATTACGCTTTAACGCTTGCCGAAAGCATTCTTTCAGCAGGTGGCTCCTTCTTCTTTTTCAGAACGGTAAACTGCGATTTGCGCCGTTTGCGCTTTAAGGCTCTGCCTGTTTCGGACATAACCTGCATTGTTATTTCCGCTTCTCTTTTACTGATGAGCCTTGCGCAGATAACGGTTTTTGAAATCTCCCCGGCACGCATTGCGGCACTTTTCCTTGTTCTTATAACAATACGCTTCGGCTCCGACAAGCTTGGAATTATGCTTGCGCTCTCCGTTGGATTTGCATTTTCTCTCGGGAGCAGTGAAACGCTTTATCTTGTTGGTGCTTATGGCTTTTCCGCTCTGCTCTGCTCGCTTTTCTGCTGCTTCGGCTCAATTGCCTGCGCGGCATCCTTTGCACTTTGTTGTGCACTTTTTTCGATTGCCTCGCAGGGTGGCTATGCCTGCTTTGCAGAGGCATTTATTGCAGGAATACTGCTTTGCCTGCTTCCCGAAAAAATCAAAGACAAAATAACCTCCTTTTTCCACGGCTCCGAAAACATAACGCCCGACGGCTCACTTCGTATGAGCCTTGTTATGCGCCTTAAATTTGCAAGCGGCGCAATGAACTATATCAGCGAAAACGTTAACGAGGTGCGCGAGAAAATCAACGGCATATACGAAAGAAAAGCCGAGGCGAAAAGAAGCGCGCAAAGCGAGGCGGAGTATCTTGCCGACGAAATTATAAACGAAAAAACAAACGAAATACGAATGGTTGCGGCAGACCAGTTTTTTTCGATTGCCGATATGCTTTCCGATCTTGCAGAGGAATTTGACGAGGCGGAGCATTTTAACACAATCATTGCAGGAAAAATAAGGAGACTGCTCGGCGAGCACGGAATTTATCCGAAAAATATTTCTGTTATTGAGGATAAATACGGCAGACTGCGCATAGAAATACTAACAAACGGACGGGAAACCGCCTTTTCAAACGCAAGGCTTCGTAATGAGATTTCAAAGGCTTCCTCGCGCTATCTTGCAGGTTGCAGTGTTACTCATTTCAGAGACGACACAATGGTTATTTTTACGGAAAAGCCTAATTTTTACACGGATATCGGCTTTGCCCAACATTCTGCGGAGGGCAGACTTTGCGGCGACACGGTTAAAACCGTTAACGACGGCAAGGGACATTCCGTTCTTATAATCAGCGACGGAATGGGCAGAGGCGGCAGAGCGGCACTTGACGGAGCAATGGGCGCGGGGCTGCTTTCGCGTTTGCTTTCGGCAGGCTTCGGCTTTGACACGGCGCTGAAAATCGTTAACAGCGCGCTTCTTGTTAAATCTAATGATGAAAGCCTTGCAACGCTTGACTGCGCCTGCATAGATTTGTTTACAGGCAGAGTTGATTTTTACAAGGCAGGCGCACCTGCTTCATATATCGTTAAATCGGGAAAGGTTACAAAATGTGAGCTTTCCTCTATGCCTGCGGGAATTTTGCGCGGCATTGAATTTGCAAAGCGCACCGCCGTTTTGAGCGAAAATGACTTGATAGTTCTTGTCAGCGACGGCATAACAGACCTTGGAACAGACTGGCTTTCTGCGATTTTAACAGGCTTTGAGGACACTCCCGTTTCCGAAATTGCAGACACGATTTTGCGCGAGGCGCTCAACTGCACACGGGATAAACGGCAGGACGATATGAGCGTTATTGTTGCTCGGCTTCTTCGCACGGAATAAAGTGTTTATAAAAAGACATTCTGCAAAAACTAAAAGAAAAACCGTTTTGAGAGGATGAAAGGTATGTGCGGAATAATAGGATATATCGGCAAAAGCGAGGCAACGGGGCTTCTTGTTAAGGGGCTCAAAAGCCTTGAATACAGAGGCTACGACAGCTCGGGAATTGCCGTTTTAAATAAAAATGGTCTTGAAGTTATAAAGGCAAAGGGCGAAATAAAGCACCTTGAAGAAAAGCTTGCAGGCAGAGAGCCCTCGGGCAATCTCGGCATAGGGCACACACGCTGGGCAACCCACGGAAAGCCGAGCGAAATCAATGCGCATCCGCAATGCAGTGAGCATTTTGCGGTTGTTCACAACGGCATTATTGAAAACTACAAGGAGATCAAGGAAAGCCTTCTTATGAGCGGAATTACCTTTGAAAGCGAAACAGACACGGAGGTTATTCCGAAGCTTCTTGAACTCAACTATAACGGCTCTGCGCCCGAGGCGATTCGCAAAACGCTTAAACTGCTTGACGGCTCTTACGCCTTGGGAATAATCTGCACAGACTGCCCGAATACGCTTTTCTGCGCAAAAAAAGGCTCTCCGCTCATTATCGGAATAGGAAACGGGGAAAACCTGATTGCATCTGATATAAGTCCGCTTTTGAGCCGAACGGGCAAAGCAATTTATCTTGACGACGGCGAGACTGCCGAGATAACCGAAAGCGGCATAACCGTTTTTAACGAAAGCCTTGAAGAGATTAAAAAAGAGGAAAAGGAAATAACACTTAAAAAGGACGCT
Source organism: Eubacterium sp. (assembly GCA_022772725.1). Classification (GTDB taxonomy): domain Bacteria; phylum Bacillota; class Clostridia; order Oscillospirales; family Acutalibacteraceae; genus Eubacterium_R. The sequence goes on along the minus strand of JALEZT010000024.1, from coordinate 2,203 downwards.
GTTTCAAAGGGCACTTTTCCTCATTATATGATTAAGGAAATATACGACGAGCCCGACGCGGTTAGGCAAACGGTTGAAGGCTACACAAAAGACGGCGAGCCGTATTTCCCGGATTTCCCCTACACAGATGAAGATATAAATTCGCTCAGCCGCATTTATATAATCGGCTGCGGCTCTGCCTACCACGCAGGGCTGACGGCGAAATATAATTTTGAAAAGATAGCAGGGGTTTATACCGTTGCTGACTATGCAGGAGAATTCAGATATTCAAATCCTGTTTTAGACGAAAGCTGCCTTGTTGTTATCATCAGCCAAAGCGGAGAAACGGCAGACAGCCTTGCGGCGCTTAAGCTTGCAAAGGAAAAGGGCGCAAAAACGGCAAGCATAGTTAATGTTGCGGAAAGCTCTATAGCAAAGCTGAGCGGCTACAATATTATGACAAAAGCGGGTGCGGAGATTGCCGTTGCAACAACGAAGGCGTTTTCCTGCCAGCTTGCCGTTTTAAATCTTTTCTGCCTTTTTATTGCGCAAAAAAGAAACGCCTGCACAGAGGTTTTCAGCGAAATTGCCGTTAATATGAGTGCTCTTTTGCCGAAGAAAATTGAAAAAATTCTTCAACGAAATAACGAAATCAAGACGCTGGCAAAAAGCCTTGCAAGTGCCGAAAAGTGTTGGTTTTTAGGCAGAAATGCCGATTACGGAGCGGCTCTCGAAGGTGCATTAAAGCTCAAAGAGATAAGCTATATAGACTGCTCGGGCTATCCCGCAAGCGAATTAAAGCACGGAACAATCAGCCTGATAGACAGTAATTCGGTGTGTATCGGGCTAATCAGCAACAAGGATTTGCTCGCAAAAACCGTTTCAAATCTTATTGAGGTTTCTGCAAGAGGGGCAAGAGTTATTGTTATTGCAAGTGAGGGGCTTGAAGGCGAGCTTACGCAGTTTGAAGAGGTTTTCACCTATCCCGGCTCAATCCCACTTTTAACTCCGTTTATTGAAATCGTTGTGCTTCAACTGCTCGCATATCATATTGCAAACGAAAAGGGCCTACCGATAGATAAGCCCCGCAATCTCGCAAAATCCGTTACCGTTGAATAGAAAAAAGCACAATGCGTATATAAAAATTTTGCAAAAAATCGCTTTTTTGTCGGCATTGCTTTTTTCTGCATTTTGTGGTATATTATTTATAGACGCAGAACCTATGGTTGTACTGACACCACTTTTTGTAGTGCCACCAACATTTGTCAACGGTTCTGCGTCATTGTTTTTAATGAGTTCAAACTCGTTGCCCTGTGGGGTTAACACACGTACAGAGTGTACTCGGTTCTTTCGTCCGATTATTTCTGTTTTGGATAAGAAGGCGAAAAATAAACCTCGTACAGATGTACGAGGTTTAAAGATGTCAGCGTTGACCTATTTTCCCGGGCAGCTTCCCGCCAAGTATTTTCGGCACTGAAGAGCTTAACTACCGTGTTCGGAATGGGAACGGGTGGACCCTCTTCGTAATAAACACCGACTATGAACTGCAACGATTAATCGCAGTTATTTGTTTGACCTGTTGGTATAAATTCCCAAGGTCGTGGTGACCCGTAGGAGAATCGAACTCCTGTTTTCGCCGTGAGAGGGCGATGTCTTAACCGCTTGACCAACGGGCCACAGATGGTACACCATCACGGGCTCGAACCGTGGACACCCTGATTAAGAGTCAGGTGCTCTACCAACTGAGCTAATGGTGCATAGCTCATTTTTCAAGGCTCATATACCCTGAAAACTAAATACAGGAAAAAGGATTTTGAAACTCTAACAATAGCCTGAACACATAATTTAAACTTTATTAAGGTCAAGCCCTCGACCTATTAGTATTGCCAAGCTAAATACATCGCTGTACTTACACACGCAACCTATCAACCTCATAGTCTATAAGGGGTCTTAACTGTAAACAGTGGGATATCTTATCTTGGGGATGGCTTCACGCTTAGATGCTTTCAGCGTTTATCCAATCCGCACATAGTTGCTCGGCCGTGCCATTGGCATGACAACCGATGCGCCAGCGGTGCGTCCATTCCGGTCCTCTCGTACTAGGAACAGCGCCCCTCAAATATCCTACGCCCACGGCAGATAGGGACCGAACTGTCTCACGACGTTCTGAACCCAGCTCGCGTACCACTTTAATCGGCGAACAGCCGAACCCTTGGGACCGAAT
>JALEZT010000193.1 GCA_022772725.1 Eubacterium sp. | reverse complement strand
GAACTTAATTTGATGCTCTCTCGGCGGGATAGGTCCGCAGCTTCCCGAGCCTGTTCCTCTTACGAAGCCGTCAACAGCCGTAAAGGTTGTTTTATCATCGGGGATATCCTCGATATGCTTTGCCCTTGAAAGCTGACCGAGGGTAAAATGATTTGCATTAAAATTAAACGGCACCTTATCAGCAAGGAAGGTTATTTTTGCCTTATCGGAGCTGATTGAAGCCTCCTTAACCTCGCCTCTGTTGCCCGAATCCTGAGGCTTAATATATTTATGAGGCATTCTTGAAACGGTTGTTTCATAAACACCTATCGGAGAATGCTCCTTAAAATCCGAATAGTTTTCAACAGGACCTCTGCCGTAATATTCAACATTCTCGAAGGAATTGTTTAGCTCTGCGTGAACTCCGAAGCGAGGAAGCTGATCTGTGATAGGACAAACCTTTTCAAGCCTTGCGGTTATTTTCATATTGCCCTTATCGTCAAAATAATAATCAACAAACGCCGATGCAAGAACGAAAATTCCTCTTGTTACAAAATCATATTTAGTGCGAACGCATTTTCTGTCGGAGCTATCAACAACACGACAGGAGCGCAAAACAGGCTTTGAGCAATCAAGGCCTATTATTTTCCAGAAAATAACCATATACTGATCATTATCAAGCCTGCCTCGGTAAATATGAGGAACAAAGCCATTCATTTTGTCAATCGGATCCTGTTTAAGATACTCAACGGAGTTTTTGCAAAGGCTTACAAGCCCCGCCTTTTTATCAAAGACTGCCTTTCCGTTTTCATAGGTTACGGTTACTGTGTTGCCCGCAGACGCAAAGGAGGCGTCCCTGCCGAGCTTCTGCTCTGACGGAGCAATGCGTGAAGCAACAACCTGCTCCTGAGCGATTTCCTTGCCGTTTTCTTTATTTTTATAAATGAAATTAACAAAAACATCCTTTGAGCTATCGGAAAGAATAGGCGAAGCAATTTCAATTTGCTTTTCGCTCATAGGCTCAATTACAGTATCAAGAACTCCGCCTTCCTCTGCCCTTCCGTTTACGGAAATAATATATGAAATTTCAATATCGGAGGTATCTGTAAAGCACTTTTTATTTGCGAGTGAGAATTTGTTATCGCCGAGATACTGCGCTCTTACGGGACGGTAGCAAGCCTTCATTTCAAGCGCACCGCTTGACGGCTTACGGTCGGGATAGAAAAGACCGTCAACGCAGAAATTGCCATCGTGTATCGGCTCGTTATGGTCGCCGCCGTAGGTCCATCTGTATTTAGCGTTTTCATCATAAACGCTGTGGTCCGCCCACTCCCAAATACAGCCGCCCATAAACTGATTTGAGGAATAAAAAAGCTGCATATATTCTTCAAGTCCGCCGGGGCCGTTGCCCATTGCGTGTGCATATTCACACTGGAAGAAGGGCTTGCCCTTATACTTTGAGCCTGCCGTTCCCTTTAATACCTTTCTCATCAAATCGGGTGTGCCGTACATTCTTGAAACAACATCATAAGCCCAGCGCTTACTTCTTATTGCGCCCTCATAATGAACGGGAATTTCGGGATTAACGCTTTTTAGGAAATCATAGCAGACATCCTGACATTTATATCCGCCCGACTCGTTTCCGAGGCTCCACATAGTTACGCACGGATGATTTTTATCGCGCTCATACATTCTCTTAACCCTGTCAAGATAATGAGAAGCCCACTTAACATCGTTGCTTAATCTGTTTGGATTATATGTACTGTAAGGTACTGCATAGAAGCCGTGAGTTTCAATATCAGCCTCATCAACGGCATAAAGGCCGTAAATATCACACATAATCAAAAATACCGGATCGGGAGGATAATGAGAGGTACGAACTGCATTGCAGTTATATTCCTTCATCAGCTTTATATCAAGCTCTAAATCGTCAAGCGAAACGGCATAGCCCTTTGTCATATGAGTATCGTGGTGGTTCGCACCGAGCATCTTAATAGGCTTTGAATTGAAGAGGAAAACCTCGCCATCTATTTTTACATCCTTAAAGCCGATATATGTTCTTACGGCTTCACAAACCTCTGCACCCTTTTTAAGAAGAATGAGCACCTCATAAACATTCGGCGTTTCTGCGCTCCATTCCTTAACGGAAAGATTTTCTATCTTTGTTTTCGTTTTGGCGGAAAGCTCTGTTTTGAAAAGTCCGTCTGCAATAATTTCAATGCTTGTGTTTTCGGAAAATTCTCCGCTTATTTCAATATTGAGATTATATGTTGAGTTCGCGTTTTTCGACGATCTGAAAAGAAAATCGTTTATATAATTTTCTTCCTGCGAAATAATATAGCAATCGCGGAAAATACCGTTTTCCCTAAACATATCCTGACATTCAAGATATGTGCCGTTGCTCCACTTATAAACAACCGCAACAATTTCGTTTTCGCCCTCCTTTGATATTGAGGTTATATCAAATTCAGCGGTGTTATGAGAGCCCTCCGAATAGCCTGCATACTTTCCGTTAACATAAACGGCAAGCGCACCTGCAACGCCGAGGAAGGTTATAACCCTGCGTGCACAATTATTGAGCGAAACAGTTTTTCTGTATACTCCCACTGCAACATCGTGTGGAATATAAGGCGGCTTTTTCGGGAACGGATAGCGCGTGTTAATATACGCAATCTGGTCATAGCCCGTTCTCTGCCATGTTGACGGAGTTGTTACCTTATCAAAGGAGGTGTTTTCCGTATCAAGCACGGTTGGAATATTGCTTAATTTGTCGTAATAAGCAAAATCCCATTCTCCGCTGAGCATAGTAATTCTGTCTGACAGATACCTTTCCGACTTATAATCGGTTTTTTCAAGCTCCTTTTCACTTGAAAAAGGAATAAAATAGCTTCTTGCAGGAAGCTTATTCTGCTCAAAAACCGAAAAATCGCCGTGCAGATTTCTTTTGATTTCGTACTTCATATTTATCTCCTTGTATAAAAATATTTTTCGCCTTTAATAATACTTTGCATTTCTGTATTTACATTCAAGAAAGCACTTGAATTAGAATATAGAATTTAAATCTTTATATATTATAGCTTATTAATAATAACATTTCAAACCATATAATATTAAAAAACTACTAAAAAAAGAATATTTAATAAAAGTTTATTTCTCCTTTGATATAGAAAAATCAAATCTTGCGTTATCCTCATACCAGAGCGGGAAATTAGTTCCCCACGCATTGTCGCAAAGAACGCATATCTTTTTTGCATATAAAGATTAAAATTATCCTTATAAATTCTGTTCAGCGAGGCATTGCCGTATCCGTTTTCGCCGAACCCAATCATTGCCGCATTAATTATTTTTTCTTTTGTTATCTGTGTTTTTTCAGACTTTTTCAAATTAATCTTCTTTCGTTAAGTTAATACTTCAAACACGGTTTATCGTGGCAGATATTCTTTGCTTCGTTGTTGGAATTTGGATTGTTCCGTACAACACCGTTGCAGGTGCAGTTACCTACATAATTCTCCGCTTCTTCACGAATTTGCCTATTGGAATCATAACCGTTTTAACCATCGCAATGTTCTTCGATGTTGTTGACGACCTTGAAATGAAAACAGGAAAACGCCTTGAAGGCACGGTATTCTCATTCAGAAGCCTTTGCAGCTTCTGCGGGGGTGCTTTTTATTGAAAAAGAATAATTATTATGATATGATATATAATATTTATATTAAGGAGATGCTTTTATGTGCACGGCGGCGACCTATAAAACAAAGGATTTTTATTTCGGAAGAACGCTTGA
>JALEZT010000182.1 GCA_022772725.1 Eubacterium sp. | reverse complement strand
GAATGAGCAGATAGACGGGGTGGCAAGATGAACACAAAGGCGAAAAAAACTGCATATTATGCGCTTTGCATTGCGCTTGCCTTTGTTTTTTCCTATCTTGAAAGCCTTATTCCGCTCAATATCGGAGTTCCGGGAATAAAGCTTGGGCTTGCAAATCTTGTTGTTGTAACTGCGCTTTATGTTATGGGCGAAAGAGACGCCTTTATTATATCAATGATAAGAATTTTGCTTTGCGGCTTAACCTTCGGCGGAGTATTTTCGCTTGTTTACAGCTTTGCAGGCGGTGTTCTTTCGTTTGCGGTTATGCTTTTGGCAAAAAGAAGCAAAAGGCTTTCCGTGCTCGGAGCTTCCGTTCTCGGCGCGGCGGTGCATAATGTAGGTCAAATTGCCGCCGCCGCAGTAGTTATGGAAAATGCCGGCATATTTTATTATCTGCCCGTGCTTCTCCTGTCGGGTGCCGTAACGGGTGCTCTTATAGGTGTTTTGTCGGGCGCAGTTATATCAAGAATAGAAAAGATAAAGGAATGATGAATATTGATTATTTCTTATAAGGGCATAAAGCCTAATGTGTCAAAGGCGGCTTTTGTTGCCGAAAATGCCGTCGTTGCAGGCAATGTAACGCTTGAAAGGGGCAGCTCAATTTGGTTTTGCGCAGTTGTTAGGGCAGAGGAGGAAGATGTAACCGTCGGCGAGGGCAGTAATATTCAGGATAACTGCACGGTTCATTCCTCAAAGGGCTATCCCGTAAAAATCGGCAGTAATGTAACAATCGGGCATAATGCGGTTGTTCACGGCTGTACGGTTGGCGACGGCAGCCTTATCGGTATGAACGCAACAATTTTAAACGGTGCAAAAATAGGAAAAAACTGCCTTGTTGGTGCAGGTGCTCTCGTTACTGAAAATAAATCCTTCCCCGATAACACCTTGATTTTGGGCGTTCCTGCAAGGGCTGTCGGCACAATAGATGATGAGGCGGCACGGCAGATTGCCGAAAATGCCGAGGCATATCTAAAAAAGGCAAAGGAGTACGGCTCGCTCGGTATTCAGGCGAAGCCTCTGTAAAAATTATGAACATATCAGAAATTAATATAAGAGACCCGTTCGTGCTTGAAAATGCAGGAGTTTATTACCTTTACGGAACACGCGCCGAAAGCTTTGGCAAGGGTGTTAACGGCTTTGATGTTTACACATCATTGGATTTAAAAGAGTGGAGCGCTCCTCACGAATGCTTTCGAGCCGATAAATTCGGGCTGAACAGGGAGGTTTGTTGGGCACCCGAGGTGCATAAATATAACGGCTCTTTTTATATGCTTGCCACCTTTACAAAGGAAAACGGACTTCGCGGAACATATATTTTAAAATCCCAAAGCCCTCTGGGTCCGTTTTATCCGCACAGCAATGGCGCGGTTACTCCTTATGAATGGGAGTGCCTTGACGGAACGCTTTATATTGATAAAAACGGATTGCCTTATCTCGTTTTCTGCCATGAGCATACGCAGATAACAGACGGAACTGTTTGCTGTGTTCGGCTCAGCGAGGATTTAAAAAATGCAGTCGGCGAGCCTGTTTGTCTTTTTAGCGGTTCGTCGCCGTATTATATTGAAAAAAAGCCTGCGGGAGAACACTATATAACAGACGGGCCTTTTATGCACAGAACCGAAAGCGGTACGCTTTTGCTGATTTGGTCAACCTTTATTAATCACACCTATGCACAGTGCGCCGCGCGCTCCGATAACGGCGAGATAGACGGGGTGTTTGAGCATATTGAGCCGATTATGGCTGATGACGGCGGACACGGAATGATATTTGAATTTAACAACGAAAAGATTTTAACATATCATTCGCCGAATAAATCGGGCTTTGAAAGGCCCGTGTTTAAAAGAATAACGGAGCTGGCAGATAAAATTATTATTTCGCAGTAATTTGTGTTGAAAAAATTTCGGCGGTGTGTTAAAATACTGATGAAAAAAACAGGAGGTATAATAATTATGGCTTGCTTTGTAGTTCCTGCGGCAGAGGCAGTTATCGTAACCGCCGCCGCATTAATAATTAAAAAGAAAGAGCAAAAGCTCGCTGCACCAAAGCTTGAAGGCGCGTCCATCAGCGATATTCAAGCAGAGCAGGAGGCAAAAAAGCCCTCTGTATCCAAAAAATTAGGCTGGCTTGCAAGGCTTCTTTGGGGAGGCGTTGTGCTTCTTGCGTTTGAGCATTTGTGGCACGGAGAGATAACCCTGTATCCGCCGTTTTTAACTGCAATGAGCAGTCCAACGGCTATTCGGGAAATGCTTTCGGAAATGGCAACGGTGGGAACGGCTATGTCCTGCGTTGTAACTGCCGCTTGGGGTATGCTTTGCGCGTTTGCGGATTTGAAATTTAAAAAGCTCAAAGGCGCGGAAAAGCCTGTCAGCTCTGCTCAAAAGCAGTAATTCGGGAGATTGATATGCATCTTATAATCACTCTTCTTTGTGCGGTTTTCAGCACTTTTTTATGGTATAAAAATCTGCCGAATGATAAGTACAAAATAAGCACGTTATGTTGGCTCTTTTGGGGTGCTTCGCTTATGTGGGGCGTTGATGCCGTTTTTGAGTATAAGGAGCTCGGTGCAGAATATTTCAGTCCGTCTGCGGCAGATATGCTTAATGACGCATATCTCGGAATTTCCTGCGCGGTGCTTGCGCTTATTATTTGGCTTGCGGTTTTGCTTATCAAAGACCCAAAGGGAGCTTTGGGTAAAAAGAATAAATAATAGAATCAGGACGCTCTGCACTTTGAGCGTCCTTTTTTTATTGACTAATACCCCTTGTTATAATATAATTAAATATATATATAATCTTTGAGAGTGATGAAATGACAAGTGTTGAAGAGCTAAAAAAACTAAATATTGAAATGCCGTCGGAGCAGGAAATAACGGGCTGTAACGGCTTTTATAACAGGGTTGTAAAAAGGGCTCTTGATTTGGTTTTTTCCGTTTTGCTTTTTATCATTCTTTTGCCTCTTTATTTGATTGTTTCAATAATGATAGTTGCAGATGACGGTGCACCTGTTTTTTACAGAGCGCAAAGAGGCGGCTACAAAAACAGAAGCTTCAAAATATATAAGTTCAGAACAATGGTTAAGAATGCCGATAAAATCGGCGGCGGAACAACTGCCCTTAACGATTCAAGAATAACCAAAATCGGCAATTTTTTAAGAAAAACCAAGCTTGATGAAACGGCAAATTTAATTAATATCATTCGCGGAGAAATGAGCTTTATCGGCCCAAGACCCGAGCTTATTCGCTACACCGAAAAATATGACGGAGTTGAGAAATACATATTTGAGGTGCGCCCCGGCATAACGGATTACAGCTCCGATGTTTTTATAAATCTTGATGAAATAGTGGGCAGTGAAAACGCAGATGAAATGTATGAAAAATATGTTCTTGCAAATAAAAATGCGTTAAGGGTGCGTTATGCCGCCGAGGTTTCATTTAAAACGGATATAAAAATATTTTTCAAAACGGTTTTCGATGTTTTGAAAAAAGCGATTTTATTTATCTTTAAGAAATAACAGTTGGTGTTTTTATGGAATATATCAAATTAAAAAATTCGGATTTAACGGTTTCCCGAATTTGTATGGGCGGTTGCCCGATGGGCGGCTACGGTTGGGGAGATGTCAGCGAAGCAGAGCTGATAAAAGCAGTTCAAACGGCACTTGATAACGGCGTTAATTTTTTTGACACCGCCGACACCTACGGTCTCGGTCAGTCGGAAATAACTCTCTCAAAGGCCTTGGGAAAAAGCAGGCATAATGCCGTTATCTCCGACAAATTCGGAGTTAGAGCAGAGAGAGGAAGACCGACGGCTTATGATAACAGTCGTGATTATATTATAAAGGCGTGCGAGGCCTCTCTTAAAAGGTTAAACACCGATTATATTGATATTTATACTGTTCATTACAGAGACGGCAAAACTCCTCTTTGCGAGGTTGCCGAAACACTTGATGAGCTGAAAAAGCAGGGGAAAATCAGATATTATGCGCTTTCAAATATCAATTCGGCTGATGAAAAAGAGCTTGAAGGGCTAAAAGGAAAATTCGTTTCTTTTCAAAATGAGTATTCCCTTGCGTGCCGAAAAAACGAAAGGGATATGATTGCCTTTTCCGAAAAATATAATTTAACTCCGTTAACATGGGGCTCTCTCGGTCAGGGGATTTTGAGCGGAAAATATAACTTGAATAATGTTGATTTTTCGGAAAATGACAGACGGTCAAGAGATATTTATGTTAATTTTCACGGAGAAAAGCTCAAAAAAAATCTTGAAATTGTTGAAAGGCTGAAAGAGATTTCCGCCTGTGCGGACAAGCCTGTTTCGGCTGTTGCCATAAGGTTTATTCTTGATTATTTAAAGGACAGCGCCGTACTTGTCGGAGTAAAAACTCCGCAGCAGATTTTATCAAATATTGAAGCAACGGGTTGGAATTTAAGCGAGAAGCAGATAAATATTTTGCTTGACGCTTCGGCGGATTAAACGAGGAGTGAGAAAAATGACAAGTGAACAGCTTGCTTGGAAAATAAGGCGCCACGGTATTGAAATGACTCATTTATCGGGCGGCTCGCATATAGGCTCGGTTTTAAGCGTTGCGGATATTCTTGCGGTGCTTTATAACGATGTTTTAAATGTTTATCCCGATAAGCCTAATGCTCCCGAAAGAGACAGGGTTATTCTTTCGAAAGGGCACGCGGGCGCGGCTATATATGCGGCTCTTGCCGAAAAAGGATTTTTTTCTGTTGAGGAGCTGAAAACGCACTATCAAAACGGTTCAAGGCTTTCGGGCCATGTTTCCCATAAGGGCGTTCCCGGAGTTGATTTTTCAACAGGCTCTCTCGGCCACGGGCTTCCCGTAGGCGCAGGAATGGCAATGGCGGCAAAAATGGATTCAAGCAATTATCGGGTTTATGTTATCCTCGGCGACGGCGAATGTGATGAGGGCTCTGTTTGGGAGGCGGCATTGGTTGCTAATCATTATCAGCTTGATAATCTTGTTGCCGTAATAGACCACAATAAAATGCAAAGCCTTGATTTCTGCGAAAACACTATTAAGCTTAACCCCTTTGCAGATAAATGGAGGTCCTTTGGCTGGAATGTTATTGATATAGACGGTCATAATCACGAGAAATTAAAAAAAGCATTTAACGAAGCAAGGGGCGTTAAGGGAAAGCCAACCGTTATAATTGCAAACACGGTTAAGGGAAAGGGCGTTTCCTTTATGGAAAACGATATCCTTTGGCATTACAGATTTCCACACGACGGCTGGGAATACGATAACGCTCTTGAAGAGCTTCACAAGGCTATGCCGGTCGGAATAACCGACCCTTACGATAAATGAAAAACGGGTGAAAAGCATTGAGAGATACATTTGTTAAAACATTAATTGAAATAGCCGAAAGGGATAAGAATGTTGTTCTTATAACGGGAGATCTCGGCTTCGGCGTGCTTAAACCGTTTTGGGAAAAGCTTCCGAATCAGTTTATTAATGCCGGAATAGCCGAGCAAAATATGACCGGCCTTGCCGCAGGAATGGCACTTGCGGGAAAAACCGTTTTCACTTATTCAATCGGTAATTTCCCTACTTTAAGATGTATTGAGCAAATAAGAAACGATTGTGCCTATCATAATGCAAATGTAAAAATAGTGTGTGTCGGCGGAGGCTTTACTTACGGCTCGCTCGGTATGAGCCACCACGCAACAGAGGACATTGCCGTTATGCGCTCAATGCCCGATATAACGGTAACTGCACCGGGAGATTTAACGGAGGCAGTTGAATGCACAAGGGCAATTTATAAGCAAACGGGAACCTGCTATTTACGACTCGGCAGAGGCGGAGAACCGAAAATTCATAACAAAATTGAGAATTTTGAACTCGGCAAGGCACTTAAAATTAAAGACGGAGAGGATATTGCCGTTTTTTCAACGGGAGCAATATTTGAAGAAGCAAACGAGGCGGTTGAAATGCTTTCAAGGCAAAATATTAATGCTTCACTTTATACCTTCCCAACGGTTAAGCCGATAGATGTTGAAGCAATTAAGGAGTGTGCTTCGCAGTGCAGGCTGATAGTAACGGTTGAGGAGCATAATATCGTCGGCGGCTTCGGCAGTGCGGTTGCAGAGGTTCTTTCAGAGATTGAGGGCAAAGCAAGGCTCGTCAGAATAGGTCTTAACGATAAATATTCTTCAATAGTGGGAACTCAAAAATATTTAAGAGCGCAGTACGGTATGGATGCGCAGTCAATTTATAACCGTATTTTAAGCGAAATATAATTTTCAAGGGGAATGCAGTATGGGCAAAAAAATATTGATAACTGCAACAGAACTGCATTTAATTCAGTTTTGGACAGAGCATATAAAAGGCTTAATTGAAAATTCAAACACGGTTGATATTGTTTGCTCAAATGTCGGCGGCAGGCTCGAAGAGTTGAAAGAACGGCTCAGGGAATGCGGAAATCCTCGGCTGAATGTTGTCGATCTGCAAAGAAGCCCTGCTTCTCCCAAAAACCTTTCGGGTTATTTTCAGCTAAGAAAATATTTTAAAGAAAACGATTATGATGTTGTTATAACTAACGAGCCTGTTATGGGGGTTATGACCCGTCTTTCGGCAAGAACGGTGCGCAAAAGGGGAGCAAAGGTTATATATTTTGCACACGGCTTTCATTTTTGGCAGGGCGCGCCGCTTTTAAATTGGGCGTTGTTTTATCCCATTGAAAAAATCGGTTCGCATTTTGCCGATGTGATAGTAACAATGAATTCAGAGGATTATGCTCTTGCAAAAAAGCATTTCAATCGCGCCGAAATAAAATATACATACGGCATAGGCGTTGATTTATCGGAATTTGTTTTTGACGAAAAAATAAGAAAAGAAAAAAGAAAAAGCCTTAATATCAATGATGATGAGTTTGTTTTCTTTTCAGCCGCCGAGCTTTCAGCCAGAAAAAATCTTATTTTGGCGTTGCAGCTTGTTAAGCGAATGCGCGATGAAGGCTTCAAGGTTAGGTATTTTGTTAGGGGAACAGGGCCTCTTGAAGATAAATTAAAAGAATACATAACCGAAAATAAGCTTGAAAATATCGTTTCCCTAATGGGCTACGGAAAGGATATTAAGGAAATGTGCCTTGCGGCAGATGCTTTTTTGTTTACCTCAAAGCAGGAGGGCTTGCCTGCCGCCGTTATGGAGGCTATGAGCTGTAATCTGCCGTGTCTTGCGTCGGACATCAGAGGTGTAAACGACCTGATACAAAACGGAAGGGGTGGGTTTGTTTGCCGCTTAAATGATGTTGACGGCTTTTGCGAAAAAGCTCAAATATTAATTGAGAATAATAACGAGGATTTTAAAGGAAGGCTTACACAAAGCAACAAGGAAGTGCTTTTGCCTTATTCAAGAGAAAATGTTTTTTCCTTTATAAGCGGCTTAATTGAGTGATTATTTTAAGAAGGAGTGATAAAGTAAATGTGGATATTTATGGCAATTCTCGGCATGTTTTTCATATTGTATTTTATCATTCCTCAAAAGCACACTTGGATTTCATTTGTGTTTCTTGTTGTTGCCCTTGCCGTTTTGGCGTACCGTGCAGAGCCTAATCCAACAGACGATTTGGGAAGATATTTCAAGATAATAGATACTATGCGTGCAGGCGGGTGGGATAGATTTCAGCAAATGCTTGATAATAACGAATTTGATTTCGGTGCGCTTCCTGTTTGCGGATATTATTTTTATTTTATAAGCCGCCTGCCGAATAATTATTTTCTGCCGTTTTTCACGATATTGATTTCTTACGGCTGTAATATGCTGTTAATTTATAAGGCTGCAAAAAGGTTTAAGGTTGATAAGTTCTATCTTATGATAGCGCTTCTCCTTATGCTTTCAACATATTGGTTTTATGATATTTACAGCGGTGTAAGAAACGGTCTTGCTTTTGCGGTTTCGTTAATCTGCGTTTATTATCATTTTGTTGAAAGAAAAAATATATTGCTTTGCTTAATCGGATATTTTCTTGCAATCGGGCTTCATTCATCGGGAATAGTTCCTGTTGCACTTGCTGTTGTTGCGTGGCTGACATATAACATTGCAAGCAAAGTAATAAATGTTCTGTTAATATTCGCAATAGGCGGCAGCAGTGCGATTTTATC
>JALEZT010000173.1 GCA_022772725.1 Eubacterium sp. | reverse complement strand
GCAGAGGCTATTAGGGATTTCTGCGAAAGAATAGGCGTTTCAAAGGCATACAGCGTTATTGATTTTGCGCTTCTTGAAAGCTGCGTCAGAAATCAGCTTAACCAAACCTCGCGCAGAGCAATGGCAATTTTAGACCCGCTTAAAGTTGTTATAGATAATTACCCCGACGGAAAAACGGAGGAAATCGAGGCTGAATACCACCCCGACCATCCCGAATACGGAACAAGAAAAATGACATTTTCAAAGGAAATATTTATTGAAAGAAACGACTTTATGATTGAGCCTGTTAAAAAATATTTCCGCCTCTTCCCCGGAAACGAGGTTCGTCTCTTTAAGGCATACTTTGTTACCTGCACGGGATATGAAACAGACGAAAACGGCAATGTTACCTGCGTTCACTGCACATACGACCCCGAAACCTTCGGCGGAGACAGCCCCGACGGCAGAAAGGTTAAGGGCACTATTCACTGGGTTGACGCGCAGGACAATGTTAAGGCGCAGGTTAGACTTTATGAGCGTTTATTTGACGTTCCAAATCCAAGCGATGAGGAGGGCGTTTCCTCCTTTGAGGATAATCTTAATCCCGATTCTCTTAAAGCCGTTACGGCTTACTGCGAAAAGAGCCTTGCGCTTGCAAAGCCGGGAGATAAATTCCAGTTTATGAGAAACGGATATTTTTGCGCAGACACACACTCAAAGCCGGACGAGCTTATTTTCAACCGCACCGTTCAGCTTAGAGACAGCTTTAACGCAAAGAAATAAAAATCATCACTTCAAAATTGCAGGAGAAAAAATGAGCACAAGAAAAAACATAAAAAACATAGCAATAATTGCACATGTTGACCACGGCAAAACAACGCTCGTTGATGAAATGCTCCGCCAGAGCGGTACTTTCCGCACTAACGAGGTTGTTGATGAGCGTGTTATGGACAGTAATGACCTTGAAAAAGAGAGAGGCATTACCATCCTTTCAAAAAACACATCAATTCATTATAAAGACACTAAAATCAATATAGTTGACACCCCCGGCCACGCCGATTTCGGCGGCGAGGTTGAGCGTATACTCACTATGGTTGACGGCGTTCTGCTGCTTGTTGACGCCTTTGAGGGCTGTATGCCGCAAACCCGTTTCGTGCTTAAAAAAGCACTCGGGCTTCACAAAACACCGCTTGTTGTTATCAACAAAATAGACAGAGACGGCGCAAGACCCGAAGAGGTTATTGACGAGGTGCTTGACCTGTTTATTGAGCTTGGCGCCGACGATGACCAGATAGAATTTCCCGTTGTTTACGCCTCGGGCAGAAACGGCTATTCAAGCCTTGACCCAAATGCAAGAAGCGGAGATATGCGCCCGTTGCTTGACGCTATACTTGAATATATCCCCTCTCCGCAGGGCGATCCCGACGGACCTGCGCAAATTCTGTTTTCCTCGCTTGAATACGATGATTATGTTGGCAGAATAGGAATAGGCAGAATTGAAAGAGGAACGGTTAAGGTAAACACTCCTTATGTTCTCTGCAAGCAGGACGGCTCAACTCAAAACATTCGCTTAACAAAGCTTTTTCAGTTTGAGGGGCTTAAAAGAGTTCCCTGCGACGAAGCGCACCTCGGCGACATAATCTGCGTTGCGGGTATTCCCGATTTGAACATAGGCGAAACGGCATGCGATCCCGAATGTGTTGAAGCGCTTCCGTTTGTAAAAATAGACGAGCCTACCATTGCTATGAATTTCATAGTTAACGATTCCCCGTTTGCAGGCAAGGAGGGCAAGTTTGTAACGAGCCGCAACCTGCGCGAAAGACTCTTTAAAGAGGTTGAAACGAATGTTTCAATGAGGGTTGAGGAAACGGATTCTATGGACACCTTTAAGGTTTCCGGCAGAGGCGAGCTTCATCTTTCTATTTTGATTGAAACAATGCGCCGCGAAAACTATGAATTTCAGGTTTCAAGGCCTCAGGTTATTATGAAGCGCGATGAAAAAACAGGTCAAATGCTTGAACCGATTGAGCTTGCAATAATCGAGGTGCCCGAGGAATATGTTGGCGTTGTTATGGAAAAGCTTTGCTCGCGCAAGGGCGAAATTGAGAATATGGACACTCGCACAACAGGTATGACGCATCTTGAAATCAAAATTCCGTCAAGAGGTCTTATAGGTTACAGAAGCGAATTTTTAACCGATACCAACGGAAACGGAATTATGAATCAGCTTTTCAGCGGATATGAGGCATACAAGGGCGATATTGCAACAAGAACAAGAGGCTCAATAGTTGTTCACGAAACGGGAACAACAACGGGCTACGGTCTTTGGAACACGCAGGACAGAGGCAGACTTTTCGTTGGCCCCGGCGTTGAGGTTTACGAGGGTATGATAGTCGGCGAATGTGCAAAGGACGAGGATATTGTTTGCAATGTTTGCAAGAAAAAGCACGCCACAAACACAAGAGCAAGCGGCTCCGACGAAGCGTTAAAGCTTGTTCCGCCGACCGTTCTTTCACTTGAACAGAGCATGGAATTTCTTGCAGATGACGAGCTTTTGGAGGTTACTCCGAAATCCATCCGCCTGCGCAAAACGATTCTTGATAAATCGCTTCGTTTGAAAGCAGAAAGCAGAAAAAAATAAAACGATTTATTGCGGCGGCTATATGCTGCCGCATTGTACTTTTTATACATTTTAATTTGAGGATATTTCTATGACTGAAAAAGCAGGATTATATTTTCACATTCCTTTTTGCAAAAGCAAATGCCCCTACTGCGATTTTTACAGCGTTAAATACTGCAAGGAGGCGGCAGAGACCTATATAAGCCGTTTGTGCGCAGAGATAAAGAAATATGACGGCTCGTTTGATACAGTCTATTTCGGCGGCGGCACACCGAGTATTATTGAGCCTGAGCTAATCGGCAGGGTGCTCTGCGAGGCGAAAAGGCAATTCGATATAGATAAATGCTCTGAAATAACGATTGAATGTAACCCCTCTAAAAATCTTGCAGACGATTTTAAGGCTTATTCTCAATTCGGCATAAACAGAATAAGCCTCGGTATGCAAAGCGCAAGAAACAAGGAGAGATTTGCGCTTGGCAGGTCGGCAGGTCAGGCGGAGGTTGCAAGGGCTGTTTCAGATGCAAAAAATGCGGGCATAGATAATATCAGCCTTGATTTAATGCTTGGAACACCATATCAATCCCTTTCTTCGCTTGACGAAAGCTTTGATTTTATAGACAAAATGAGAGTTACCCACATAAGCGCATATATGCTCAAAATTGAGGAGAACACGAAATTTTATGAAATGAAGGACCGACTTGCTCTGCCGAGTGAGGACGAGGTCGGCGAAATGTATTTAAAAGCCGTTTCTGTTTTAAAGGATTTAGGCTTTGAGCAATACGAGATAAGCAACTTTGCAAAAAAGGGATACGAAAGCAGGCACAATATTAAGTACTGGGAGCTTTGCGATTACCTCGGAATAGGTGCTTCGGCTCATTCTTTTTGGCGTGGAAAACGCTTTTATTATGATAAGGATTTCAACATTATTCATGACGGAACTGGCGGAGATGACGCGGAAAGAATAATGCTTGGGCTTCGCCTTAAAAAAGGCATAAAAAAATCCCTTATAAAAAGGGATTTAACACCTTACATTAACGCAGGCTTTATGGAGGAAAGCGGGGAAAACATTTCATTTACTCCAAAGGGCTTCCTTGTTTCAAATACAATTCTATCGGAAATAATTTAAAAGAACGGCTTAATATTGCCGTTCTTTTTTATGCCGTTAAAACTGCCGTAATTATCAGAATGAGCAATGCTCCGCCCGTTAGGCACACGAGGGCGTCTGCCGTTTTGATGGGCATATTTATTTTTGAGTAAAATCCCCCGCTTTTACTTTTCTTCTCTTTATTTTCCATACCTTAACCGCCTTATTTCTTTGAAAGATATTTTCTCATATCAACCGCGCAGGCGGCAAGAATAATCATACCCTTGATGATATAAAGCATATTTGCATCAACGGAAAGAAAATTGAGACCTACAAAAATTATCTGCAAAAGCAAAACTCCGATAACTATTCCGCTTATTTTTCCCGTTCCGCCAACGAACGAAACGCCGCCGATAACGCAAGCCGCAATGGCATCACACTCATAATTAAGCCCCGTATTTGCCGAGCAGGAGGCAATTCTTGCGCCCTCGATAAAGCCCGTTATGCCGTACATAACACCTGCAAGCACGAAAACCCCAACAAATGTTTTGAAAACATTAACGCCCGAAACATTAGCCGCCTCCTCATTTGAGCCGACTGCAAACATATTTTTTCCGAATTTTGTTTTATTCCAAACAAACCACATAAGAACGGTTAGAATTGCCGAATAAAGAACATATTTCGGAACGGCAACTCCGCCCACGGTGAAAAGCGTTCCGCGCACAAAATCGGTATATGTTGGAGAAAGCCCCGAAAGCGTTTGCCCGTTATTTGTGCCTATCATAAGATACATTAAAACGGCACCGAAAACTATAAGCTGGGTTGAGAGCGTTACAATAAACGGATGAAGCTTGAATTTAGCAACGAAAAAGCCGTTAACAAGACCTATAACCGCGCCAACCGCAATAACCGCAAGGAGAACAATGGGAAGCGGAAGCGTTTCAAGATTAGGGAACATTTTGTTTGGATATTCGGCAAGCTGAAGAAGCGATGCGGCAATGCACGCCGTTAAGCCCACAACTCTGCCGGCGGAAATATCCGTTCCCGTTAAAACGATTGCACCGCCTATTCCGAGCGCAATGGGAAGCTTTGCCGCCGTTAGCGAAATTATGTTTATTATTGAAGAAAGCGAAAGAAACGAAGGAACCTTAAAGGCTATAAACACTATTGCCGCCGCTATGATAATATACATAGCATTATTCAAAAGCGTATCCGTTACGGCTCTTCGCCGTTCATCACGGCTCATTTTTCCGTATGCGGCTAATTTTGATGAAATAACATTTTCTTTTTTGGAATTAATCTCAGACATTTTATT
>JALEZT010000102.1 GCA_022772725.1 Eubacterium sp. | reverse complement strand
TAAGCATTAGTAACCGCGGCGGTGTAATACTCACTCTTTGCTCTGCCCTCAATTTTAAAGGAATCTATGCCTGCGCTGACGAGCTCCGGTATATGCTCAATCATACATAAATCCTTTGAATTGAATATATAAGTGCCGTTTTCCTCTTGATTTACGGGGAAATATTCGCCCGGACGCTTTTCTTCAACAAGGCTATATTTCCATCTGCATGGCTGAGCGCAATCGCCTCTGTTGGCATCTCTGCCCGTCATATAGTCGCTTAAAATACATCTGCCGCTGAAGCTCATACACATTGCACCGTGAACAAACACCTCAATTTCAAGATTAGGATTGCATTTATCACGAATTGTGCGTATTTCATCAAGCGAAAGCTCACGCGCCGTTACAATTCTTGAAGCGCCCATTTCATAAAAAGCGTTTGCGGTTTGATAATTAACAACACCTGCCTGCGTTGAAATATGAATATCAACATCGGGAGCGAATTTTTTTGCGAGTGAAAGCACGCCGAGATCGGCAATAATAAGCGCATCTACACCGATATCCTGTGCGTATTTCAAATAATCGGGAAGAAGCTCTATCTCATTATTTCTCGGAAGAGTGTTACAGGTTAAATATAGCTTTTTGCCTGCCGAATGAACAAATTCGACCGCTTCCTTTAATTCATCGGCATTAAAATTTGACGGATTTGTTCTCATTCCGAACATAGTTCCGCCTACATAAACGGCGTCTGCGCCGAATTTTACGGCAAGTTTAAGCCGCAGCATATCCCCCGCGGGAGACAAAAGTTCAATTTTTCTCATATTAATAACTCAAATAAGGTGCATATTTCTGTATTTTTGATTTAAACTCCGAATATGTTCCGGCAGTATAAAGAGTTCCGTCATTATCGTGGAAGAAGAAATAATCATCAATATCCGCAGGATAAAGAACGGCCTCTATTGCATCAAGTCCGGGGTTACATATCGGTCCCTCCGGCAAGCCTACAACTGTTGAGGTTGAATTTGTACTGTAATAATTCAAATAGTAATCGGCAGTATGAGCCGAGGTTGACGAGAGCGAGGGGGCAACCTTGTTCTTAATATAATCGGTTGTTGACTGGCATCCGAGAGACGGATAATTAGTTGTGTCTGCAAGGCGGTTTTCTATTACCGCGGCAATTGTTTTCATTTGATCCTTTGAGCCTGCCTCTGCCTGAACAATTGAGGCAATAATAATAACCTCGTCCATTGTGAAGCCAAGCTCCTTGGCTCTATTTCTGTGCTCCTCGGTTATTCTGTTTTCCGTGTTTTTAAGGAAGGTTTCAACTGCGCTTGAAGCACTTTGTCCAACATAAAAATCATAGGTATCGGGGAAAAGATAGCCTTCAAGCCTGTATGGAACCGTTTCCTTCGATTTCAAATCGGAAACGAGAGAATAGGAATATTCAGTTGATTCAATAACAGAAAGAAGTGCTGCTCTGTCGCAAACCTCGTTATCAACAAGCTTGTCTATAATATCGGCAACCGTATAGCCCTCGGGGATTGTTATTCTAACCGTTTCCGAGGTTTCGGGATCGCCCATCATATTAATCAGCATACCTTCAAGTCCCATTTTACCGTTAAGATAATAAACACCCGCCTCAAAGGGACCTGTTACATCATAGTCGCCGACTACTGCGTCTGCAAGCTTAAGATAAAATTTACAGAAATTTTTGCAGGTAATCAAATCATAATCGGCAAGCAAATCAACTGCGTCGGAGGGCTTTTCAATCTGCTCCGTATAGCTTACGGTAACTGATGATTTTGTTTTTGTTATGCCGAAAACATCATTTAAGCAAAAGATAGCATAAATCGATAAAACCATTGAAACGGCAATAACAATTATGAAAAACAGGTATGTTGAAGCAACACCGCCGCTTTTTTTATTTGTTTTGGCGCGTGTGCCGGAAGCCGTTTTTGTTTTTTTATTATGATTAAAGGTTTGTGAATAATCGTGGTCTGTAAAATAAATATCCTTTTTCTTATAATCGGAATCTGCGGGATTGATACCCGATTCGTCAAGCTTTAAATCATCAGCCATAAATTATCCTCCTTTACAGTTTAAAATATTAGATTGCGTTATGATAAAATCAACCTTTTCATCAAATTCATCACAAGGCAGACTATCTTCAATGAAGTCATTATAACATAAACCCACGCTGACAGATGTAAATTTTTTTAAAAATTTATCATAATACCCTTTTCCGTAGCCGATACGGTAGCCTTTTTTGTCAAAGCACAGGGCGGGAACAACGCAAACAGGAGACAAAGAAGTGCCAAAAGGCACACAAATATCCGTGTTAGGCTCCATAACCGAAAAGCTACCCAAGGCAAGTTCATCAGGTGAATTTATGATATAAAAATTCATATTTCCGTTACTGTCTGTACAAACAGGCAGAGCAAGAATTTTTCCGTCTGCCAACGCTTGATTAATAATTAAATCGGTTGAAATTTCATCGGGCAGAGAGCAGTAACACAAAACAGCGTCTGCATTTTTATATAAATCGGATTGCAGGAAATTCAAGCAAATAGCAGTATCAAGCTCCTTTTTGCTTTGAACACCTTTTCTTAATTGCTTATACTTTTTTCTTAAATCGTTTTTCATCTGCATTGAATTGTTTTTCTAACCTTTTCGGAGGCTTCCCTGCCGCTTATTGCGCTGACTATTTCAAGACCGAAATCAATAGAAACACCTGCGCCTCTTGCAGTTATAATATTACCGTCTCTAACAACATATTCGCCGTTTGCATCCGCACCGATAAGGCAATCCTCATATCCGGGATAGCAGGTAGCCTTTTTACCGTTTAAAAAGCTCTTTTTACCGATAATTGACGGACCTGCACAAATAGCGCAGATTAACACATTATCATTATACGCTTTATCAAGCACCTCGTGAACAAAAGGCGAAGCGTCAAGATTGTTTACACCGGGAAGACCTCCGGGAATAACAACTGCCTGAACACCGTCATAAACAAATTCACTCTCCGTTATATCGGCGGTAACCTCAACTCCGCAGGAGGATTTAACTCTTTTTGAGCCTATACCAACAGTTTTAACATCAATTTTTGCTCTTCTGAGCATATCAACGGGAGAAAGAGCCTCTATAATTTCAAAGCCCTCTGCAAGAAAAACATAAACCATAACAGAACCTCTTATTTTATTTTTCCTTTCGGAAAATCATATTTTGAAAAAATCATACCAACAGGGTGTTCGAGACTGCAACCCTCGTATAAATACTCTTTAATTTCCTCCGATTGATTAAAGCAAACGCTGTTTTCATAATCGCAATCGGAATAAAGCCTTACGGAAAAGCCTCTTTTTTGATAAAAGGAAATTAAACCGTCATCAGCAGGAATAAGCCACAAAAAATCCTTATTCAAGCCCTTTGCATAATTTAAAAGGCTTGTTGAATATCCTTTTTTACGATAGTCCTCGTCAGTTGCAACGGCATAAACATAATAGCCATCTTTATTACAATATGAACATTCAACAAGAAAAAGCATTGAAGCAAGCTTTTCGTCCTCAAACAAGCCGAGGCATTTATATTTTTTGCAATTATCAAGAAAGAAAACAATATCCTCCCCGCTGTCCTTAAAAACATTGCTCCAAAGAGATATAATTTGCTTTCTGCTTTGAGTAAAACGAATATCAGCCATTATACACCGCCGCTTCCTTTTTGAGCCAAACGGCAGGCTTGTAGGACTGCTTTGCCTTTCTGAGCCCTTCAATTCCGAGGTCCTCTTCCCTGTTTATAAATTCATAGCCCTGCGATAATAAATACTTTGCAAATTCCTGATTTATAATTGCGTATGCGCCCTGAACATCGGCAGGTGCTTTTTCAAAATGAGTAACAAAGCATTTATCGTTTAAGCGTTCGCCGTAGGTATAGGCAATGGGCTTTGAATTAACACGGATGATACCGCCCTCAAAGCCGATTTGACTGTAAAGCTCAAAGCCTCTTAAAACCGCTTCAAATTCAAGGGAATAATCGGGGTCGTTATCGTCGCGCTCCTCAATCCAGTTAGTATGCAAATCAATACATTCCGAAATATTATTTTCGTTTATAGGCTCAAAGCACCAATCGGGATTATTCTTTTTAAAATTAGTTATATGATTTCTTTTCGAATGATATTTCTTACCCGAAAGCACGGCAAGGTCGGTTGCATTATAAATATAATCATTATTACCGTCATCATAGGAAAAAGAAAATTTACCCGGGAAATTCTCTTCAAGCAGATTTTTATAGCTTTCCGTAACGCCGTAAATTCTTGCTTTGTTTCCCATATCTTCTGCGTCCTTGATTATCTCATCAACGGCATTTTTAAAATCGCCCTTGCCGATAGGAAGCGAATATGAAATATCCTTATCCTTTCCCCAACGGCAAATAAAAAAGTCGTTATAATGCGTTATTTGTGTTCTGTAAGGAACACTCCATAAAAGTATATTTCCGAAGGTGTACTCACAATTCATACTGTGAGCATAGGAAAAGCATTTTTTAACCCAGTCCATATCTTCAAGAACGGGTGCTTTAAAATTTAACATAATTCCTCTTTTACAATATCAATAATTTTTTTATGAATTTCATCAACCGAATAAGGCTCTTTACCGTTTGAGCATTCAATAACCTTCCAGCCCTGCTTTTCGGCGGTGTAAAGAGCCGATTTTCTGCACTTATTAAGAAAATCCACATTAACCTCGTGAACATCCTTTTTATTCTCGTCGCCGTCATAGCGGGAGGTCATCAGCCTTTGCGAAATCTCAACAGGCATATCAAGATAAATAACGCAGTCGGGACGCGGAATCGAAAGCTTGTTATATTCAAAATCCTCGCTCCATTCAAGATATTCATCCCATTTGCTTTCTTCAATTTTTTCCATTTGATAAATTGAATTTGAGGTTGCATATCTGTCTGCAATAATGAGCGCTCCGCTTTCATAATCCTTTTTCCAGCCGAGGTTAAAGGAGGCATATCTGTCTACCGCATAAAAAGCACCTGCGGCATAAGCGTTAACATCATCGGCAGACGAGCCGAACTCGCCGCCTAAATACATTTTAACAAGAGTGCTTGAAGGACTGTCATAATCAGGAAGCTTAATCTTTTTATAAATGATTTCATTGCTTTTAAGATATTCCTCAAGCAATTTAATCTGCGTTGATTTTCCGCTTCCGTCAAGTCCCTCTATTATAATTAGTTTTCGCATTTATTCTTTCTCTGAACTTTCTTTTTATTACCGTGCTCGTCAACTATATATGTATTTTCAAGCTGACCGACAAGGCTTTCCTTAAAGCTGTCTATATAAATACGGCGCAGCTTTGCCTGCTCCTCCTTTTCAGCCTGCGATAATTCACTTTCACGGGCTTTACGGGCGAGCTCATTAATTCTGTTTATTTGTTCTTTTGTTATCATCAGTCTAAAAAGTCCTTTAATTTTTTACTTCTGCTCGGATGGCGAAGCTTTCTTAACGCCTTTGCTTCAATTTGACGGATTCTTTCTCTTGTTACATTAAATTCCTTGCCAACCTCTTCAAGAGTTTTAGGATTGCCGTCATCAAGACCGAAGCGCAGTTTAAGCACCTTTGCCTCACGGGGAGTAAGTGTTTTAAGCACCTCTGCAAGCTGCTCTTTAAGCAGGCTCATAGAAGCAGCGTCGGCAGGCGCAAGAGCGTCATCATCCGGAATGAAATCGCCGAGATGGGAATCCTCCTCCTCGCCGATAGGCGTTTCAAGCGAAACGGGCTCCTGTGCAACGCGAAGAATTTCTCTAACCTTTTCGGCTGGCATATCAAGGAAATCGGCAATTTCCTCCGGAGTCGGCTCCTTGCCGTTTTGATGAAGAAGCTGACTGTTTGCCTTTTTAACCTTATTTATTGTTTCAACCATATGAACGGGTATTCTTATCGTTCTTGCCTGGTCTGCAATAGCACGGGTAATAGCCTGTCTTATCCACCATGTTGCATAGGTTGAAAACTTAAAGCCCTTTGTGTAATCAAACTTATCAACGGCTTTAATAAGGCCCATATTGCCCTCTTGAATCAAATCAAGAAACTGCATACCTCTTCCAACATATCTTTTTGCAATGCTGACAACAAGGCGCAAATTTGCCTCGGCAAGTCTTTTCTTTGCAACGGGATCATCATCTGCTATTCGCATAGCATATTCAATTTCCTCCTCGGCAGTAAGAAGAGGAACACGGCCGATTTCTTTAAGATAAACCTTAACGGGATCATCCATTGCGGCATTATCGTTTGTTGCAACCGTGTCTGCGGCGTCTGTTTCCTTAGGGAGATCAACCTCAAGCGTGATACCGTCAAGTGCTTCGGAGGAAAAGTCGTCTATAATACTGATATTTGCGCCGTCTATCATATCGTTTAACTTTTCAAGCTCGTCAACATCAAGATCGAGCTCAACGATAAGATTATCTATTTCCTGCGCGGTAAGATGACCTACTGTTTTTCCCTTTTCAACAAGCTTTTTAAAGGCGTTGTTTTTCTTTTCATCTGCGCTTAACTGAGTTGTTTTGTTGTTTTCCATTGTTTTAATCTCCTCTGTTTATGTATTTTGAAAAAGCTTTCTGAATTCATCATCGCTCATTTCGGATGCCGATTTGTTTTTCTTATCAACCTCGGCCTTTAAAACCTTTAAGCAATCGAGAAATTCGGCTTTTGGATTTGTGCTTTCATATTCTCTTGCAAGAATACCCGAAAGCCTGCCTGTTTCGTCATCGGAAATTTTACCGCTGAAATTCATCAAGTCATTATCGTAGCCGTTTTGAATGTTGCTGACGGCAATCAAATAGACCTGCTTAAAAAACGAATCTGCAAGGCAATTTTCGTTAAATCCATCAAGATATTTAATGCAATCGGGATACTTAATCAGCAAATAGATAAACCGCTCGCAAGCCTTAACTGCTTTTGAGGTGGTTCCGCTTTCCCTGCTTATTCTTGCGGAATTTTTAACGCTTTCATTCATTATGCTCTTAAATTCGTTTCTTTTATTTTTAGCGTTTACACGCCGTTTATAGCTTTCAAGCTGAGCTTTCAGCGGAGCTTTTTCAATTCCGAGCTCCTCGGAAATTTTTGAAAGATATAAATCCTGCTCAATAGGTGTTGCAAAATATAAAACCTTTACCGCTTCATTTGCAAAATCTATTTTGCCCTGATTACTGCTTAAATTATATTTGCCTTTTAGGCTTTCAAGATTAAATTCAATTTCGTTTGTTGCACCGTTTAGCATAGCGGCAAACTTTTCTACGCCGACATTTTTAATTATTTCATCGGGATCCTTACCGTATTGAAGAACAGGAACACGCACCTTAATATCCGCATTTCTGAATAGCGACAGAGCCTTGCGAACCGCCTTTTGACCTGCTTCGTCAGCATCATAAGCAAGTATAACCTCGTCGGCATATCTGCTGATCAGCCTAACCTGCTCGCTTGTTAAAGCCGTTCCGCAGCCTGCAACGGCATTAGTAAAGCCTGCCTGATGCATTGCAATAACATCCATATAACCCTCGCAGAGAATTATGGTGTTTTTACCGCTGTCCTTTGCGAAATTAAGCCCGAAAAGCTCATTCGTCTTTTTATATGCTATTGTGTTATCGGTGTTTATATATTTCGGCTTACTGTCGTCAAGAACTCTTCCGCCGAAAGCAATAACATTGCCCCTAACATCAATTATCGGGGTCATAACTCTGTTTCTGAAATTATCAAAATAATTATTTTTTTGACCTTTTCTTATAAGACCTGCATCAAGCAAATCGGGAATTGAAAATCCCTGCGCAGAAAGATTTCGTAACAGCCCGTCCCACTTATTAGGGGCATAGCCGAGACCGAATTTTTTAACCGTTGAGAGTGAAAGTCCTCTGCTTAAAAAATAGTTCAAGCCCTCAACGCCCTCGTCGCTCATCATATAATTATGAAAATATTTTGCCGCCGCTCTGTTCGCTTCGAGAACTCGCCTGCGTTTTTTTGAAAGACTGTCGTCAAAGCCGTCCTGCGGCATTTGCATTCCCGCTCTTTCGGTTAAAAGCTTAACTGCGTCTATATAATCAAGATTCTCTATTTTTCTTATAAAGCCGATTGCGTCTCCGCCCGCACCGCAACCGAAGCAATAAAACGATTGCGTGTCCGGATAAACGGTAAAGGAAGGAGTTTTTTCATTATGAAACGGACAAAGACCAACCGAGGTTGCACCTCTTTTTTTGAGTGTTACATAGGTTGAAATTATGTCTTCAATATCGGTTTTATATTTAAGCTCCTGCAAAAAAGCATCGTTTAAAGCCATAATGTCAACCTCCTTTTAGCCGAGCAATATTTCGGGAATAAAAAGCTCGTTATACTTTCTTAAAGCGAATGTGTCGCTCATACCTGCTATATAATCGCAGACCGCTCTTTCGCTTCCCTCGTTTTCAGCAATTGAAAGATAGCCTGCGGGCAATTCATCAATATTTGATATATAATATAAATAAAGCTTTTCAATAATGCAATATGCTTTTTCATCTTCTTTTCTGCAAACCGAGCTGTTGTAAACATTTTTGAACATAAATTCACACAAGCCGGAAAATGCTTTTTT
Source organism: Eubacterium sp. (assembly GCA_022772725.1). Lineage (GTDB taxonomy): Bacteria > Bacillota > Clostridia > Oscillospirales > Acutalibacteraceae > Eubacterium_R. Next base: position 12,836 of record JALEZT010000102.1, on the reverse strand, counting down.
GATTTCTTCACTTTGCGCTATTTCTTTTTCACTGTTTTCAACAACATCAAGAACAAGCCTGTTTATTCTCTGCGATTTGCTTTTACCGAGAACATCGGTAAATTCAGAGGGTAAATCCTCTTCACAAATAACTCCTGCCGAAACGGCATCGTCTATATCGTGATTTATATATGCAATTTTATCTGCAATTCTAATAATTCTGCCCTCTAAGGTAAACGCTTCTTCGCCGTTAGTATGGCACAAAATGCCGTTTTTAACCTCTTTTGTTAAATTAAGACCTTTTCCGCCCTTTTCTATTTTATCAACAACGCGAACACTTTGCTCATTATGATTGAACCTGATTCCCGACAAATCGTTTATTGCTCTTTCGCCTGCATGACCGAAGGGAGTGTGTCCCAAATCATGACCGAGCGCACAGGCTTCCGTTAAATCCTCGTTAAGCTTAAGGGCACGGGCAATTGTTCTGGCAATTTGAGAAACCTCAAGTGTATGCGTCAGTCTTGTTCTGTAATAATCTCCCTCGGGTGCAAGAAAAACCTGAGTTTTATGCTTTAATCTGCGAAACGCCTTGCAATGAATAATTCTGTCTCTATCACGCTGATAGCAGGTTCTTATTTCACATTCAGGCTCATCCCTGTCTCTTCCGAGCGAATTACACGCCAAGGAGGCATAGGGAGACAATATTATTTTTTCATTTTCTTCGGCTGCTTCTCTGACAGACTTATTCAAAATATCACCTTTCATCATTTTCTATTAAATTATACGCTGATAAGACTATAATCCCTTGAAATTTTCAAAAATATATTCTTGACTTGAAATAGGATACGGGTTATTATCAAATTGAGGTAAAAATATGATATATTTTGTTATTTTGATATTACTGATTTTAATTGCGATTTTCTGCTATTTACAGAATAATCTTATTGACGTAACCGAATATAATATTGAAAGCGAAAAGATAAAAAACGAAATGACGCTTATTCAGCTTTCCGATATGCACTCAAAGCCGTTTCAAAAAGCGGTTGAGAAGGTTAAGGAGCTTAAACCCGATTTAATTCTTATTACGGGCGACTATATAAACGACAGATGCAAGAATAAGGATAAAATGCTTGAAATTGCAAAAGAGCTTGTTTCAATTGCTCCCGTTGCTTATATAACGGGAAACCACGAACGGCGCCTAGATAATTTCGAAGAGCTGATGAAGGAGCTTAAAGAAGCAGGCTTTACGGTTTTGCTGAATGAAATATGCAACAAAACGATTAAGGAAAATGAAATCTCTGTTTTGGGGCTTGATGAAAACCAAGCGGATTTTGAGGATTATAAGGCGCGTAAAAACGGCACCTTTGTTTATAAGGATATGAAGCCCTATTTTGATGAATTATCAAAGCAAAACGGCTTTAAAATTGTTTTAAGCCATTTTCCCGAAAACTTTGAGGAGGTTAAGGAAAACAATTACAGTCAATATGATTTTGACATTCAGCTTTCGGGCCACGCACACGGCGGTCAGTTCATTCTGCCTTTTATAGGTCCTGTTTTCAGTCCCGGTCAAGGTGTTTTCCCGAAATACGCAAGAGGCTCTTTCGGAGAAAGACCGAAGCTGATAATCAGCAGAGGGCTCGGAAATGCGGAATTTCCTCTGCGCCTTTTTAACCACCCTGAAATAAATGTAATTAGATTAAAGCATAAATAATATAAAAGCATAAGAAAACGGCAATTAAAAAATTGCCGTTTCGGCGTGTAGAAAAAGTCAAAATAACAAATTTCTACACGCCAGGAGACTTTGAGAAATGGAACTGAATTTCGTTTTCTTGCGAGTGGGAGCTGTACAAAGGTACTGCCCCCGAGCAAAAAACGAAAAACGCTAAATTCCGCAGACACCTTTGCTTCTGCGGAATTTTCTTGTTACGATTACAATAAAAACGGAGTGTCGAGGTCGCCACTCCCTACAAAAGCATTACAAATACGATTTTTTTGATATCAGCGTGGTTCAGACCACTTTATCGACAGTCTAAAACGGCAATTAAAAAATTGCCGTTTATATTTTTGCAAATTTTTCTCCTATTTTAACAAGTGAATATAAGCCGTTGCTCATATCGGTAAGCTTATCCGAAAGTGCCTGCGCTCTTTCGTCCTTAACAGAAAAGGTTATTTCAACTTCGTCTGCAAAATCGGTTTTCTCAATATTAGCACCGAAATCAGCGAGCAGATTATTCATTCGTTCATAAAACGAATATGCAACCTTAACCTCAAAAAGAAAACAAGGCGCCATAGTTATAATATGACCCGATTCAACGGCAATTTTTGAGCCGTGCGAATAAGCGCGAACAAGTCCGCCTGCGCCCAGAAGCGTTCCGCCGAAATAGCGGGTTACAACAACGCAAACATCGGTAAGCGAATTTTTCAGCAAAACATCAAGAACAGGAACACCTGCCGTGCCTGACGGCTCGCCGTCATCACTGTAACGCTGAATATTATTTTCGCGCAGAACATAGGCGTAAACATTATGTGTTGCGTCCCAATGCTTTGATTTTATACTGTTAATAAAATCAACTGCCTCCTGCTGAGCTTTAACGGGCTTAACATATCCGATAAAGCGGGACTTTTTTTCAACAAACTCATCGCAGTTTTCAATTTCAACGGTTTTATATTCCTTCATAATCTTCAATTCCCTGAAAGCAGAAAAAAGGCAACGAATAAACCGTTGCCTCAAATTTCTTACGCTTTTTTGCCGTATCTCTTATTGAATCTGTCAACGCGTCCGCCGGTATCAACAAGCTTCTGTTTGCCTGTGAAGAATGGATGACATTTTGAACAGATATCAACTTTAAGTTCGCTTTTTGTACTCTTTGTTTCGTAAGTTGCACCGCAGGCGCACTTTACAGTACATGTATCGTAGTTGGGATGAATTCCGTCTTTCATTTCTTTCACCTCTTTATATTAAAGTCGCTAACATTTGGAATGATACCACAACATCGGCTAAAATGCAAGCATTTTTTTAAAATTATTTATAATAACAGGATTTTCCTAAGCAGAACGAATAAAGAACAGCCTGTTTTACGGGCTTGCCGAGTGTTTTTGAAACAACCGACTTATAAAATCCGATTTGGTTTTTATATCTTTCAAGAAGCTCATTTTCGTTTTTAACGCTATCGGTTTTATAATCCACCAAAACAAGCTCCCCGTTTTCTTCAAAAACGCAGTCGGAAATACCCCTGACAAGCACCTCCTCGTCGGAATCAGCTTCGCCGAGCTCACGAAGGCTGACAAAAGAGGAAACTCTTATTTCCCTGTAAATATTATCTGCGCCGAACATACGCTCTGCAAGCTCTCCGTCAAAGAAAGCCGAAAGAGCCTCTCTGTTTAAAACAGCCGCCTGCTCGGCAGAGATATAGCCCAAAGCAATAAGTCTTTCAATTTCCTTTTCAAGATCGTTTTTAGAGCCTTCATAATCGCAAAACTGCATAAAGGTGTGCATTGCAGTACCCTTCTGCCCTGCTGTCATCTCGCCGTCGCTCATAAAGGCCGGCTTTGATGAGGCAAAAAATTCAAGATTTGAAATGCTTTTATCAAGCTCGGAGGCGTTCCTTTTTGACGAAATGTGAGAAAGAGGCATATTTTCATATTTATAATCAATTCTTTTGCCTATTTGCTCAACAAGCTCATTTGAATATGTCGCCTGCTCCTGATCCTCGGGCGGATTGATTTCATCCAAAGAGCCGATTATTTCAACATCAATATCAAAATCAGAAGGCTTAACCGCAACATCAACGGCTGAAAGTGAACGAAGCTTTTTTCCGCCCTTATGATTAAGTGCGGACATCAAAAGCAAATCGCCGTCGCAAGAAGTGCCGGCACACAAAAACGGTTCAATTTTTCCTTTTGCCACATTAACAGAAAGTTTATTTATCTTATTTTCAAAATTATCAACCGTTATGAACGGTATAAACTGCTGCTTTGCCCTTGTGAGCGCAACATAAAGAACTCTTAAATTTTCGCTCATCATAGACTTTTTGTTAAGATATTTAACGGCAAATGCAGGGATTGTGTCTGTTTGATAAAGCTGCTCCTCATTATGAAGCTTTGCGCCGAGCCCTGCCCTTGGATGAAGCAAAAGCTTTTGCTTTAATTCATCATAATTATAATATTTCTCTGTTCCCGCAAGAATAACAACGGGAAATTCAAGTCCCTTTGAATGATGAACACTCATAAGCGTAACTGCATTTTCACTTGCAGGATTTAAAGCGGCGCTTTCTATTCCCTTATCTCCCTGCTCAATCTTATTTAAGAGCCTTAAAAATGAGGTTAAGCCTATGCTTTGCGAGGAATCAAAGCCTTCTGCAAATTCAATAAGCTTATTAATATTTGAGCATCTCTGTTCTCCGTTTCCGAGAGCGCAGGCAAAGGCATAAACACTTTTATATTCGCAAACAAATCGGATAAACGAAGCAACAGACATTGTTATATTAACCTTGCGGAACATATCAATTTCCGCCAAAAATGCTTTAACCTTTTCGGAGGAGGAATTAACAACGCTTGTGTAAAGACTGCATTTTGTGTTTTTCTGTTCAAGCTTAATTTCAGTCAGCTCATCGGCGGTAAAGCCGTAAAGAGGAGACATCATAACCGTTAAAAGCGGAATATCCTGCATAGGATTATCAACAACTCTTAAAAATGAAACAAGAATTTTAATCTCGTTATTATCAAAAAGATTAGTTGAATTTTCGCAGGCAACGGGAATACCGTATTCCGTGAGCACCTCATTATAATCATTTATATGATTTTTAACGGCACGCAAGAGAATTGCAAAATCGCTGAAACGAAGTGTTCTGTATTCCTTACCGTCAAATATTTTTTCGCCGCTGTTGATTTTTTTCAGTATTGTTTCGGCTATATAAGCCGCCTCGCTTTTATTAAAATCGGAGCGCTTAACATCGGTTAAAATTTTATATTCAATGCTTGGAGCCACGGGGCTATTAACTGTTTCGCCGTAATTCAAATATTCGGTTTCGTTATAATCAAGCTCGCCTGTTTCCTCACTCATAAATTCCGAGAAAAGAAAATTTGTAAAGCCGCAGATTTCCTTTGCAGAGCGGAAATTTTTATCAAGAATTATTCTTGCGCTTTGCTGTTCCTTTTTTTCATCAAAATCCTCAAAGGAATTTTTCTTTTGAGTGAAAATATACGGCATTGCCATACGAAAGCGATAAATGCTCTGCTTAACATCGCCTACCATAAACAGATTTTTATCATTAGAAAGAAGCTTAAACAAGGCGTCCTGCGCTTCATTCGTGTCTTGATATTCGTCAACGAGAATTTCATAAAAGCTGTTTTTTAAATCCTCTGCAAGCCTGCTTCTTTTGGAGTTGCCGTTTTCGTCCTTTTCAATAAGAAGTTTAAGGGCAAAATGCTCAACATCCGAAAATGTATAGGCATTTCGTTCGTCCTTCAAAGCTCTGTATTCATTATCATAGCGTTCAATAACCCTGCAAAGCTCTTTGAGAATAGGATAAAGCCTTTTGCAATCCTCAACATAATCCTCTTCAAGCACGGTAAAAAGCGGAGAAAGCTGATCTTTAATAATGCTTTTATAAACCTTTCGCCTTGAAGCAACCTCTTCCTTATAGGGCGCGGTATATCCGTTTTTACCTCTTAAAGTTTTAAATGAAACAGAAAAAAACCTTTCAGCCGCTTCATCCCAGCCGCATTCAAAGGCAGATGAAAGCGCATTAATCATTGAAATATCATCTTCAATTACGGGAATATATTTCTCCGCCGCCTCGTCAAATCCATCAATCATTGAGAGTGCTTCTTCTGCGAGATTTAGTGCACAATTTAATCCGTCATTAACATATTTTGAAAGCGCATCAAGCCAAATACTGTCCTTTAAGGGTATATCGGGATTATAAGCTTCAACGGCATTGTTAAGCCAAATTAACGGCTCGGGCTGTGAATTTATGTAGGTATGCAGTCTCTTAACGGCAGACACAAGTGCTTTATCGTCCTTTGGAGATGAAAGCATTTCAACAAGAGAAATAAACTCGGGAGTTTTCTCCTCAAAAAAAGCGTCAAGCGCGGTGTTTACTGCATTATCCGAAATAATCTGTGCTTCCGTTTCGCTTAAAACGGTAAAATCCTGACTCAAGCCGAGCTCAAAAAAATTATCCTTAACAAGATTATAGCAGAACGAGTCTATTGTGCTGATTTTTGCAGAGGAAATGAGAGCCATCTGCCTTAAAGCGTTTCTGTTTGCAGGATCATTTTTCAATATCGCTTGAAGACGCTTTGATATTCTTGATTTCATTTCCGCCGCGGCAGGCTTTGTGAAGGTTACAACAAGTAGCCTGTCTAAATCAACGGGATTATTTTCATCTGTTATCAGCTTGATAACGCGTTCAACAAGAACTGCCGTTTTTCCGGAGCCAGCGGCAGCCGACACTATAACATTTCTGTTTCTTGCGTTAATTGCGTTACTCTGCTGATCTGTCCATTTCGGCACCGCCTACTCCTCCTTCAAAATTTCCATAACCTCTTCATCGCCCATACTGTCAATTTCATTTCTTTCAACTGCTCGCCTGTTTGCGCAAACATAGGAATAATCGCAGTATTCGCAGGTGTGCTTATGACCGTCTCCGTTAATCGGGTTTTGATTTATCAAGCCCTTGTGGAGATTATTACCCATTTCGGCAATAAGACTGTCTATTTTTTTACTGATTCTTCCGAGCTCCTCAAATGAGGCAAAGCAGCCCGTTATGCCTCCCTTGCCCTCTTTAACGGGGATATATTTTCCTTTGAGGTCTTTTTCCATTGATTTAAGAATATCGTGGCTTTCATCATACAAAACAATGCCCTTCATCTTAAATTCCTTATCAATCTTTGAGCCAAGCTCACTGCCTGTTGAACCTCTGCCGAGGCTGAAAACAGAGCGCGAGGCGTGCATATAAAGAATACCTGCCGGTATTCCGCAAAGCTCACTGCTTTTATCACGGCAAACAGTAAACAGATATACAAACATTTGAAGATTTAAGCCGTGGAGCACATCAGAGAGCTTAAAATCCTTATTTCCCGATTTATAATCAACTACTCTGACATACCTTTCACCGTCTTTATCCAGAACATCAACTCTGTCAACCGCGCCTCTTATTTGAACAGTTCCGTTTTCAAGATTGATTATTTGAGGCTTAACCTCAGCGTCCTTATCAATTTTAAGTTCAAACGCCTTTGCTTCAAATTCGCTTTGGGAGAACTCCTCCGAAAGACGAGAAACAACACTGTAAAGCATTTTTGAAAGGCGCATAAACTGATACTTAAATCTACTTGTCAGCTCCGAGGTATTTCCGAGCTCTGTTTCAAAATACTTATTTAGATATTTATCAACAAGCACCTTGATTTCAACATCACGAGCGGTGCCGAGCGACCTTGAACCGAGCTCAGAAATAATATTTTCAAGAACATAATGAATTATAGTTCCCGTTTCCATAGCGTTCAAATCAGCCTTTTCAAGCGGCTTTGCCATTAGACCGAATTTGCAAAAATACCTGAAACTGCAATTAAAATAATCTTCAAGCCTTGATGCAGAAAGAAACATATCCTTTCCGAAAAGCCTTTGAGCGTTATTTTGATTTGTAATACTTATATCGTCATTTTCACAAAGCAGACGAACGGAATTAAAGCGTGTGTCATTTTTAAAATACTCTTTAAGAGAAGCGGAAAAGGTGCTGTTTTCGTTAAATCTTTCCGCCATCAGCTCAAAGGCAGACGCACTGCTTTGAACTCTGTCTATATCGTCAACGCAGTCGGAGGCTTTAATTTCAATATTTTTAAATAAATCGGTCAACGAATTAACAATGAGCGACGGCGCGGCGTTTTTTTCGTTTCCGATATAAGAAACATAAAGCCTTTCGCGAGCAATGCTTGTTGACATATAAGCAAAATATTTTTCCTGAAATGTTAAGGTTTCGCCGAAGGAATAAAGATTAAAATCATTTTTGCTTAAAATAATTCTGTCGTTTTCCGAAAGCAATCCCCCGCCCGAAACAGCACGCGGAAATTCTCCCTCATTAGCTCCCAAAACAAAAACTGCTTTGGGATTATCGGCTCTTAATCTGTCTGCCTGACCGAACTGAACATTATCTATTCCCTGCGGAAGAACACCCAAATCCTCGCAACCTACCATAAGAGTAAAGAGCTCATAATATTCCGTTACGGAGATTTCCTCTTCGCCCGAAACAACTGCAATATCATTCAGGATTTCCATAAGCAAATCCCACACGCGCTCCTGCTCCTGCGCAAGAGCGTTTTTGCCGAAATCAATAAGCTCTCCTGCAAGATTTTTCAGATTTTTATTTACACCGAATGACAAAAGCGCTTCATATACAGCACGGCTTATATCCGCTCCGTTTGAGCCTTTTATTTTGCTTTTAAATTTATTGATTTTATCAAAAAGATAACTTCTTGATTCGTTAATTTTTTCAAGGCGTTTACGGTCGCTTTCGCTCATTTCGGAGGTAAAGCCCTTTGTTGAGCCCTCAAAGGTGTTGCCCCATTTTTTAACGCCTGAAATATTCCATAAATAAATATAATTTTCAAGTGAATTTATATCCTCGCCGTTAAGCGCGGTTAAGCCTGTTTTTGCAAGACTTAAAACATCATCGCTTCTAAACGAAAACATAACGCACCTGAGCAGATATGTAACAAAAACAATGAGCGGCTGCATTTTGATATCCTGCCGTTCATCGTCATAAAACGGAATTTCGTATTTTTTAAAAGCGCAGGCAAGCTCTGCCGAATATTTATCGGCATCTCTGCAAACAACCGTTATATCCCTTGCCCTTATTCCCTGCTTTAAAAGCTTTTTAATGCAAATTGCAGTGTAAGAGCACTCATCGGTTATATTCTTTGCAGAATATAAAAATACCGAATCGGGCTTCTCTTCAACTGTTAATCCGCTCGGCGAATAAAGCTCTTTTTCGCAAAGGCGAAGATATTTATTATCTGTTCTTCTGTTTTCCGTTAAACTGATTTGTGAAACAGAAATTGAATTTTCCTTTGCGATATTAAGCAAGGCAGACGCAGTTTTATTAACATTTATAAACAAATCATAATCAGAGCCGTTGCCGAAGCTATCGGTGGTTAGAGTTATAACGGTTTCGGCGGCGTTATTAATAATATGCTCAAGTACCTTAAATTCATTTGCAACAAAACCGTTAAAGCCGTCTATAAAAACATATTTTCCCTTTATGTAGCCTGTTTCTTCAAGCTTTTTACAGAGCCTTTCAAGGTCATCGGCAGAATCGAGATATTTATCCTTAATAAGATTTTCATAAGCGCCTAAAATAAGATTTAAATCGCAAAGCTTATCTGCAAGCACCTTTTTATCTACCCTTTCGGCAACCTCCTTAAAATCTGCGGAGTGTGCTCTGCAAGATCTCATTTCGTCATAAATATCAACAAGCGATTCAATAAAGGAGGCAAGCTCTGTTTTTTTGTTAAATAAAACAAGCTTCTCCTTAACGGAAGCAACCGCCCTTTTCATAAGAGCCGCCTTGGCTCCCTTTGAAAGAACAGGCTTCGGCTCTGTTCCGTAAAGGCGCTTTACCTCATTTGAAAGTCGTGTAAATGAAAGATTTGAAACGCAGTTTATTTTACCTTCGCCGAGAAGCTTTAAAAGCTTTTTCTCCGCAGTAAAATTATACTGCTCGGGAGTTATGAGCAGTATATCCTTTTGACCGCCGGAAACAAGCCTGTTTATTTCCTTAAAGCAATATTCTGTTTTACCGTAGCCCGAACGGCCGAAAACAAATTTTAACATTAAAGCACCTTATCAAAATTACTTAAATCAAGCTTTTCAAAAGCGGATAAAAAATTCTTAATATCACGGGCAATGCCAGAGCAAACGCCCTTGCAGTCGCTTTCAATATTAAGCGGCAAAATAGGGTCGTGAACGGAAAGGCGAAGAAGAAACCATCCGCCTTTAAAATTAATTCTTACGCCCTCATAGTTTTCCTCTTCAACCCAAAAGCCTTCTTTTTCGGAATAATGATTTCTTAAAGATGAAATAACATTTTCTCCGTATTCCTTAAAATCATCAAGCAAAATGGGTATTCTTATTTCAACGCTTTCGGCGGGCTCACGCAGAGTGCTGATGAGCGAATCTATGCTTTTCCCCTGCGCCGATAATTTGGCAAGAAGAATAACAATTTTAACGGCAAGATATGCTCCGTCATCAAGGAAATAGTTTTCCTTTAAAGCCGCGTGGCCGCTTGTTTCAATTGCAAGAGGAGATTCCATTCCGTTTGCGTTAAGCTCAATTGCCTTATCAATAACATTTTTGTAGCCTCTTCTATATCTATAGTGTTTACCACCAAGGTGATTTTCAATAAAGTCCTTTAGACCTGATGAGGTTACTGAGTCAGTAACAATTGTACCACCATCTGTACCTTCAAGTGCAATAGCAGATGCTAAAGCTACAAGTCTGTTTCTGTTGATTTCTTTACCAAAGCTATCTACTGCACCACCTCTGTCAACATCAGTATCAAAGATAACACCTAAATCAGCTTTGCTATCTAATACTGCCTTAGAGATTGACTCCATAGCTGTTTTATCTTCCGGATTAGGAATATGGTTAGGGAACATTCCGTCAGGATCAAGGTAAACTGAGCCTTCTGTGTCGGCACCAAGAACTTTTAGCACCTTGTCAGCATAGAATCCACCAACACCGTTACCGGCATCTACAACAATTTTGAAGCCCTTTAGAGGGTGGTCATAGTCCTCAGCATTTACACCCTTCTTAATAATATCACATAGATGGTTGCTATATCTTAACATATAGTCCATTTCTTCTACAGTACCGTTATCAGTAATTTCAGGCTTTTTATCGTCCTGTGCATACTGCAAAATTTCTTCAATATCACTTGCTTCAAGTCCACCGTTAGGTGTAAAGAACTTTAGACCGTTTCTATTAAATGGATGGTGAGATGCTGTAATCTGTACTGCACCGTCACAACCAAGGTCAACAGTAGTCATAAACATTGATGGTGTAGATGATAGGTTTGTGTAAATTACCTTTACCCCGGCTTTTTTAAAGCTATCAATTACATCATTTGCAATTCTTTCACCACTAATACGGCTATCTCTACCGACTGAAATTGTCATTTCACTTGCCTTTTTGTTAGCTACTTTTTCTAGCCATAGTACAAAACCAAAAGCCATTTTCTTTACAACATCATCGGTTAGGTTAACATTTTGACCTTCAACACCCTCAGATGCTACACCACGAATATCTGTACCACTTTTGAAGTTTTTATAAAAATTATCAAGCATAAAATATACCCCTTAAATTAATTTTCTAAAACTATTATACAATATAACAAAGTTCAATACAATAAAAATAAATATATAATTTCACCTATTTTTAGCCTTGTAAAGAGTTTTTTCAAAAATTTTTAAATTTTATTTTTACTTAATTATAGCTAATCCAAAAATAAAGAAAAGCCCATTGTAATGGGCTTTTGGGGAACTTTTATGGCATTTTTATTCCATAACAGAAAATTTCATTTTTGTAATTTGTATGATTGTTCAAATTTATTTTCTTTAAGAGAATAAATTTGATAATATTCACTAAAAGAATTTACACAAACTTTAACTAGTTAAAATTTATGTTAAAAGTTTTGTAGCATATTGCACAATAAATATAAACTACAATTGTACAGTTTTGATATTTGATAGTCACCTTGTACAAAGAAAGTAGCATTTATTTGTTGACATTCACTAAAGAATATGTATAATAGTAAGTGTCAAGTAAATAGTCCACTTGATATCGCAAACATTAGTTAGCGATTCATTCACAGCCAAATGGTAAATGGCAGCACGAAAAATCGTATATAATTTAAGGAGGAAAATTTTATGACACCTATGATCAATCTACATGACATTGATGTTACCAAGTTCCTTGCCGTGCTCGACACTTGCGAAGGTAATGTATTTCTAGTTACTAGCGAGGGAGACCGTTTGAATCTAAAAAGCAAACTATGTCAGCTCGTTGGTTTAACAAAGCTAATCGAAGGCGGCAAAATCGCAGAAGCTTGCATTTATTGTGAAAACAAGAATGATGAAAGCAAATTATTCAGATTCAACCTACTTGGTGATACAGGTAACGCTGAAATTGCTTAATCAGTAACATTGATAACAAGTCGCGTTTAGAACGCATTAATTTCAAAAATCCTAAACAGAAAAGGCACTCAACTGAGTGCCTTTTTTGCTATGCAATAATACTAAAAAATAATGATGAAAATTATTTATAATCAAATTCATCCGGATGATTTTTCTTGAAAATGTCAAAGATTTTCTGTACTAAATCATCATCGTCAATACCTGTATAAACCTCTTCTTGGTCGTCATAACTGTCTATCTTAAGAATTGTTAAGTCCTCTACATCCTCAACATTCTCAATTAGAACAGCATATTCATCATTTTTATAGTTAATAACATCAAGCAATTCAAACTCAGTTTCATTGCCTAAATCGTCTTCTAAAGTGAAAATTACATTCTTTTCCATAGTATCCTCCTAAAAAATTATATAAATAGTGTACAATACTTTGAAAGAAATTGCAATAATACTACCCTATTTTCTGCTATTCTGTTATTATCTTATACACAAAAGGTCTGCTACATAGTAACAGACCTTTTAGTTTTTTATTTAATTATTTCTTTAGCTTATAAACTGCAACAGAAGCTACTGAACCAAATAGTAGTGCTAAAACTACTGCAGTATATGTATCTGTATCACTTGTTTTAGGTGAACTCATTTCTGAACCTACTTCATCGGAAGTTGACTCTTT
>JALEZT010000085.1 GCA_022772725.1 Eubacterium sp. | reverse complement strand
TCTTCAACGCTTCTGTTTAAGCGGTGTATTTCATCAATAAAAAGCACGTCGCCTTCTTGAAGATTAGTTAAAAGCGCCGCAAGGTCGCCCTGCTTTTCTATTGCAGGACCGCTCGTTATTCTTATATTTACGCCCATTTCGTTTGCAATTATGCCTGCAAGCGTTGTTTTTCCGAGTCCGGGCGGGCCGTAAAGCAAAACATGGTCAAGTGCTTCTCCGCGCGCCTTAGCCGCCTGAATATAAACGGAAAGGTTTTCCTTAACCTTATCCTGACCAATATAGTCGCTTAACTGCTTTGGGCGCAGGCTGTTTTCAATATCACTGTCTGCCTGAGTAAACTCGGTTGAAACTATTCTGTTTTCATAATCCATTTCATTCATAATCAAACTCCGACAAAAGCCGTTTTTGGCTTATTTATTATAAATTGCTTGAAAGCTGCCTTAAACCGAGCCTTATCATTTCATCGGCTGAAAGCGACTGATCCATTTGACCGACAGTTACTGCCGCGTCGCTTTGGCTGAAGCCGAGAGCAACAAGCGCCGCAACAGCCTCTCCTGCGGCAGAATCCTCTGCAACAGACGCCGCCGAAGCCACAGACGAAAAATCGGTTTGAGAAAGACTTCCCGTTTTATCTTTAAGCTCAAGGACTATTCTTTCCGCAGTTTTTCTGCCTACTCCGTTTGCCTTTGTTATTGACTTAACATCGGACGAAGCAATGGCAAGCGCAAGCTTTTCGGGAGAAAGCTCCGACAAAACCGAAACTGCCGCCTTGGGACCTACTCCCGAAACGGTTATCAGCAATTTAAAGGAATTGAGCTCTTCAAGCGTTGAAAAGCCGAATAAATCAAGAGCGTCCTCCTTAACGGAAAGATATGTATAAAGATTAACCGTGCTTCCGATTTTTCCGAGATTTTTAACGGTTGTCAGCGAGGTGAAGCACTTGAAGCCGATACCCGAATTTTCAACAACAACAAACTGTGGGTCGGTATAAGTGAGCTCACCTTTAATATTATAAATCATTATTGTTACCTCAATATAAATATATTTTTAAAATACGTTTTATTACTTAACAAGCCCAAGTATGCTTGAACTGCAATGACCGTGGCATATCGCCATTGCAAGAGCGTCTGCCGTGTCATCGGGCTTCGGGATTTTTTCAAGATTAAGAATAACCCTTGTCATTTCCTGAACCTGCTTTTTAACTGCTCTGCCGTAGCCCGTAACGGACTGCTTAACTTGGAGAGGAGTATATTCAAAAACGGGAACATTATGAAGCCTTGCGCTTAAAGTTATAACACCCCTTGCCTGCGCAACATCAATAACCGTTTTTGCGTTATTGTTATAGAAAAGCTTTTCCATACTCATAACCTCGGGATGATGCTTTTCAAAAATTTCATTCATACCCGAATAGATTTCGGCAAGGCGAAGGTCAAACGGAGTGTGCGCCTCGGTTGTTATTGCGCCGTAATCAATAACGCGGAATTTATTTGCTTTATATTCAAGAATGCCCCATCCGACTATTGCATAGCCGGGATCTATGCCCAAAATTATCATAAACCACACTACTCCATAATAATTTTATTAATTATATCATAAGATTTTTTTATAAACAATAAATAATATATAAATAAATAATTTTCTGTTTGTAAAAAATTAAAACGCCTTGAAGACTTCAAAGCGTTTAAAATTGATTATTCCCCTTTGAGCTGATGAATAAACTTTTGAAGCTCAATGTTGTTAAAGGTGTATTTTCCCAAATCGGTATTAGGGATAAAATAACGCGCCGAAACCTCGCCGTTGAGCACCGAAAAGCATTGCTTTAAGGTGTTTGTCATAAAATCGGAGGCGGCTCGTGCGTTTGAGCCTGCGGCAATAACAACGCCTACGCGCTTTGCCTTTTCAATCGGCGGATTTTCTCCCCTTTTAAATTTTGCGCTGAAATATCGCTGAAAGCGGTCTATAACCGCCTTTAACGGAGCGGGAAAGAAATTATTATAAACGGGAGTAAAAAACACGATATAATCAGCCTGCTCAAAATCATAAAAGAAATAATCAAGGTCTTTATTTGAACAGCCCTTATGATACTCGCAGTATTTGCAATCCGTGCACGCAGCGGCAGACATATCGTAGGTATTATACTCCTTAATTTCACACTCCGTAAAATAAGGCTTAACCTGTTTTATCAGCTCGGCGCAAACTCCGTTTTCACGCGGAGAGCCGTTAATAATTATCATTTTCTTCATTTCATCACCGTTAAAAAGAATAAATATATCATTTTCAAAGCAAATATAATTATTTAATCTGCTGTTTATTATAACACATTTTAGTATTGAGTTAAAGTAAAAATTATGATATTATTTAGGCAATGAAGAGTAATCTGAACCTGCCAAAAATGCTGAATTAAAGCGACTTTTGTATTTTTCACTGTTGCCTTGCGTCAGCAAGGCTTCCATCTCAAAATCCAAAATTCATCTTTACTTCAAGCATTTTTGGTCGAAGAGTTTAAATTGTGCTGATTTGTTCTTAATCAAGACATAAAAGCGCAGGAGTACTTTATGTGTTCCGAGTATTTTTAACACAGAGTAAAGGCAAATCAGCACAATTTAAACCACGGTTCGGATTGCTCTTCGTTGCCTAGGAATTAAATTACATTTCAGAAGGGGAAAATATGAGCGAACTGATATTAAAGCTGTTTTCAAGAGGCGGCTCATTAACAGAAGCAAAGCGCAGAGAACGCTTCGGCGTTGCCTCGGGCATAGTGGGCATTATTTGCAACATTATACTTTGCATACTTAAATTTGTTGTGGGAAGCGTTACAAACTCCGTTTCAATCACGGCAGACGCGGTAAACAACCTTTCGGACGCAAGCTCAAACATAGTAACAATATTCGGCGCAAAGCTTGCCAACAAGCCCGTTGACGACGAGCATCCTTTCGGACACGGCAGAATGGAATACATAAGCGCACTTGTTGTTTCGTTTTTCATATTCCTTATGGGCTTTGAGCTCGGAAAAAGCAGTATTGAGAAAATAATCCATCCCGAAGAGGTTAAATTCAGCATTGTTTCCGTTATTGTTCTTATTGCAACAATACTTGTTAAGCTTTGGATGGCTTATTTCAACAACAAAATCTATAAAAAGACTGATAATGTTAACGCAAAGGCGGTTAGGCAGGATTCGCTCAACGACTGCATTGCAACCGCGGCAACAATAGTTGCCCTGCTGATTTCACATTTTACAAGCTTTAAATATGCAGACGGAATTATCGGCGTTATCGTTGCGGTTATCGTTATTTTTGCAGGCATAGGAATTGTTAAGGATATTATAGGAAATCTTTTGGGAAAGGCTCCCGACCCGCAGCTCGTTAAAAGCATTGAAGAGCTTATGCTTGCAGAGGAGAGCATACTCGGCGTTCACGACCTTATTGTTCACGATTACGGACCCGGCAGAATAATTGCCTCTGTGCACGCAGAGGTTCCCTGCGACGGGGATATACTTGAAATTCACGAGGTTATAGACAAGGTTGAAAAGATAATCAGCAAAAGGCTGAACATTATGATTTGTATTCACATGGACCCCGTTGCCGTAAACGACGAAAGAATAAACAAATACAAGGAAATCATAACACAAATCGTTAAGGAATATGACAGCTCGTTTACCTTCCACGATTTCAGAGTTGTTGAGGGAAAATACAGAACAAATATTATTTTTGACCTTGTTATTCCTCATAAATACTCCAAAACCCACCGCGAAATTATTAAAGAACTGCAAGCAAAGGCAGACGAAAAGGATATGGGGCTTATGCTTGTTTTAACAATTGAACATAGCTTTACATAGTAAAATTACCATCATAGCAAAAAAAGGCTTGGATATTAAAATCCAAGCCTTTAATTGTATTGCTTTTTCTCCTTTAAATATTTTATCCCCAAACATTTCAAACGGGAATAAAAAACTGTCATTTTTAATAGCAATTCTCCTTTTGTAAATTATTTCCCTCTTTCGTGCTTTATAAGGGCAACTAATCTATCAGCTGAATTTGGGTACTTTTCCTGCCAGCCGGAATTATCCATTTTGCTGATTGCCAAATTATAGACATTGTGCTTTTTTGCACCTTTTATGGTAATTTAATCGTATCACAAATTTGTATACTTGTAAACATATCCCGTCAACGATGTATTCGAGTTCTGCACGTTTTTGTAA
>JALEZT010000074.1 GCA_022772725.1 Eubacterium sp. | reverse complement strand
AATAAAGCTCCGCAGGGATTATGTTCCTGCGGAGCTGTTTTTTATGAAAGATGAAGAATTTCAACTATCTTTCTTTTATATTCGAGAAATTCGCCGCTTAAATTAAAATCGGGCGAACGGGGCTTTTCAGCCTCAATTATTATTTCATCCTGAATAACGCCGGGCGCACCCGTGAGAATATAAATTCTGTCGGACAAAAGGATTGCCTCGTCAATATCGTGAGTTATAAAAACGGTTGATAGATTTATCTGCCTCATAACATCAAGATACCACTTATGAATTTTCCCCTTTGTTATTGTATCAAGCGCGCTGAACGGCTCGTCAAGCAGGGCAACGCCGTTTGACGAAAGATATGTTCTCAAAAGCGCGGCTCTTTGGCGCATACCTCCCGAAAGCTGAGAGGGATATTTCATCTGCGTTCCGTCAAGCCCGAAAACAGAGAAATACTCATTTGCCTTCTCGCGTGCCTCTTTCTTTTTCATTCCGTGAAGAGTTAAAGGAAGAGTAACATTATCTATAACCCTTCGGTATGGGAAAAGCAAATCCTTTTGAAGCATATAGCTGATTTTTCCCGGCTTGCCGGTTACATCCTCGCCTTTAAGATAAACCTTGCCGCTGTCGGGAGTATAAATGCCCGAAAGAACATTGAAAAGCGTTGTTTTTCCGGAGCCGCTGACGCCGAGCAGGCTGACTATTTCGCCTTCGTTCAGCGTTATTGAAACATCCTTGAGAACATAATTATCCTCAAAGCTTTTATTTATATCAACTGCTTTAAGTATTTCCATTGCTTTATGCTAAATAATCGTTTGAATAGCCTGTTCCTGCCGGAAGCTCTTTTTCAATAAGATTTTCCTCATAAAGCCAAGCATAGAAGCCATCCCAACGGGCAGGGTCAATATATCCCCATTTTTCAGCGTCCGCAATATACTGATCTGCCATCCACTTTTGGCTTTCAACAACAAGCTTTTCAGAGCCCACAAGGGATTTTGTTTCGTCTCCGTCAATAAGAATTTGAGCCGCTTCCTCGGGATTGCTTATTGCATATTCATATCCCTTTGCGGTTGCCGAAAGGAATGCCTTTGCTTCATCCGGATTGCTTGCAAGGAAATCGTTATTTGCAATAAGAATAGGAGTGTAATAATCAAAGGTTTTGTTTATATCCTTAAAGAAGAAGAAATCTGTTTCGATATTATTAACCTTTGCGTTTATGCCGCCCCAGCCGTAGAAAACCCAGATAGCGTGGTCTGGATTTTGGTTAACATCCTGCGCCTCATCTGTTACGGTGTTCGGAATTCTTGTAACGGTGCTCCAATCTCCTCCGTCTGCATTAACAACATTTTCCATCATTGCAAGCTCAACGGGAGAATCCCATGTTAAATATGTTTTTCCGTTTAAGCCGGAGGGCTTGTCCATACCCTGTCCCTTTGCCGAAATGATACCCGAGGTGTTGTGTTGAAGCAAAGCGGCAACGGCGGTAACGCCGAGAGGAGTATCGGAGGTAAATGCAGGTGCAAGAGTATCCTGTGCATCTACTGCAAACTGCGCCTGACCTGCGGCACAAGCCTCTGTTGCACCGTTTTCGGGCGGCTGAACGATTGAAACATTAAGTCCTGCTTCCTCATAATAGCCGTTTGCAAGGGCAACATAAAGACCCGTGTGGTTGGTGTTGGGAGTCCAATCAAGGCAAACCGTTATATCTGTTAAATCCTTTTTATCATCTGCCGTTTTAGCGCAGGAAGCAAAGCTGAAAACGAGCAGTGCGCTCAAAAGAAGCGCAGTTAATTTTTTAAGCTTCATACTGTTTTTTCCTTTTATTTAATTTTTTCTGCGGACGCTCCCAAGGCATTGCAAGCCTTTGAAGAAGCCCGACTATTCCCATTAAAATAAGGCTGACTGCGCAGATAAAAACTATTACTGCAAACATTTTATCAAACGCATACGCTTTTTTAACCCTCGTCATATAAACTCCGAGACCCTCAAAGCCTCCGAGCCATTCGGAAATAACGGCGCCCACTACTGCATAAGAGGCCGAAATTTTTAAGCCCGAAAAAAACGAGGCGGTTGCATTGGGAAGCTTAACATATCTGAAAATTTGAAGCCTTCCCGCACCCATTGCGCGCATAAGATTGATTGCGTCCTCATCAACGGATTTAAAGCCGTTGAGCAGTCCTATTGATATGGGAAAAAATGTTGTTATAACAACAAGCGTTATTTTGGGAGCCATACCGAAGCCCATCCACAAAACAAGCAGAGGAGCTATTGCAATGGTTGGTATCGTTTGAGTTATAACAAGAATAGGATATATCGCTTTGTAAAGAAAATCAAACCTATCCATAAGCGAAGAGATTATAAACGCCAAAGCAATTCCTATTCCGAGACCGTAGCACGCCTCTTGAAGCGTTACCGAAGCCTGCTTCATCATAACGCCGAAATTATCAACAAAGGCGTTGAAAACATCAACGGGCGACGGAAGCATATACGCCGGAACAACCTCGTAATCACAGCAGATATACCATATAATAAGTATAACGGCAACTGCTATGACGGGCGCCGATTTATTAGTGATGCTTTGAAACCTTTTTTTCAATGGTAAGCACCTCGCCCTCGGGATTGTAAACAACCTTAATATAAGCGCTTACGCTTTCGCATCCCGCATTGATTGCAACCTTTTGGCAGTTTGCGGCGATTTCCATTAGCTGATCGTAGCTTTCGCCCTCAATAGTTGTTTCAAAGGGGCCTACATAGCAGTTAAGCCCACTGCTTTTTATGTAAGCAATAACCTCGTCAACAATTCTGATAAGCTCTTCCTCACTGTCTGTTTTAGGAAGCACCTGAATTGCAATGCTTGCTTTCATATTCAACCATCCTTTCCTTGCGGCATTTCCGCATTATTCCTAACAAGCCAAAAGAAAAGCCCCGTAAAGACACGGGGCTTATACATTTTATAATTAAATAATTACATCGTCTCCGCCGTCCGTGCTAACGGACGGGTCGAAGGGTATAATCTCAGCCTTTCGGCACCCCTGACTTATTAAGTTAAACCTATTATAATAATTCTATTCCTCTTTGTCAATAATCATTTGCAGCTTTCGCAATGTTTCCTTATCAAGAGCAGGCGTTTCCTTTAACGGATTTTCTATTTTTAAATTATCGTATTTAAAAAATCCCATTGTATGAAATGCGAGAAGCTCATATTTTTCATATTTAAACTGCTTTGCAAATTCCTTATACCTGCGGACGCTATCCTCACTGTCGTTAATTCCCGGAACAACAACCGTGCGAAGCCAAAGGCGCTTTCCCGTTTCGGAGCAGTATTTCCCGATATTAACGAAGTTTTCAAAAGCACCGCCTGTGTATTTTTTATAATCATCTTCGTTATAAAATTTTATATCAAGAATAACCATTTCGGCGCCGTCTATACATTTTTTAACGCTCTCTGAAAGAGGAACGCTTCCCGAGGTGTCAAGGCAATAGCCGATATTTTCAGAGCGTAGCAGCTCCGCCGTTTCGTTGATAAATTCCGACTGCAAAAGCGGCTCGCCGCCCGAAAAGGTTACACCTCCTCCGTTTTTAAAATAAGGCTTATAGCGTTTAATTTTTTTGAAAAGCTCCTGCGGTGTATATTCCTTTCCCGAATGAAACCATGTGTCGGGATTATGGCAGTACGCGCACCGAAGCGGACAGCCTGTAAAAAACACACCGTAGCGCAGTCCCTCGCCGTCAAGCGCGGCAAGGCTTTCAAATGAATGAATATCAGCCAATATTTTCATCTCCCGTGTAAAATTCATCCTCCGCCCATTTAAGAGCGTTGCTATTTACATATTCCCAAATATTAAGATAATCATCTTCGTTTCTGATTATGTGGTCATAATATGATCGTTGCCATAATTGTTTTCCGTATTTTTTAGTTGTATAGGATTTTAATTGCATTGCAATAATCCTTGATAAAATCTGCTTTCTGTTTTGCGTGCATATTGTTATAAAATACGCTCCGTTTGTGCTGTAATCAAATTTCTTTAACCTGTTCGGCTTTCTTTCGGCAATACACTAATCTTAATATTAGGATAACACAAAGCCCGCCGAAAAACAACGCTTTCAACGGGCTTTAATATTTTATTAAGCAACAACTTACATTGCAGTGTGGAAGGTTCTGGCGATAACCTCTTCCTGCTTTTCCCTGGTAAGCTTATTGAAGTTTACGGCATAGCCGGAAACGCGGATTGTGAGCGACGGATAAAGGGTTGGGTCGTTCATAGCATCAATAAGCTTTTGGCGATTGAGCACATTAACATTAAGATGATGCGCATCCTGAGAGAAATAGCCGTCAAGCATAGTTGTTAAATGCTCAACTCTGTTTTCATCATCTGTTCCGAGCGCGTCGGGAGTGATTGAGAAGGTGTTTGAAATACCGTCTTGGCAACAAGCGTAGCTGAGCTTTGCAACCGAATTAAGAGAAGCAAGAGCGCCCTCGCAATCTCTGCCGTGCATTGGGTTTGCGCCGGGTGCAAACGCCTCGCCTGCCTTTCTTCCGTCAGGTGTTGCGCCTGTTTTTTTGCCGTACATAACATTAGATGTGATTGTAAGAATTGAAAGAGTGTGCTTTGCATTTCTGTATGCAGGAGTTTTGCAGAGCTCCTTATAGAAGAACTCCGTAAGCCACTGCGCAATTTCGTCAACTCTGTCGTCATCATTACCGAATTTGGGGAATTCTCCCTCTGTTTTGAAATCGGTTATAATTCCTCTTTCATCTTTAACGGGAGTTACCTTTGCATACTTAATTGCCGAAAGAGAGTCAACCGCAACGCTCATACCTGAAATACCGAATGCCATAAGACGCTCAACATCGGTGTCGTGCAGGCTCATCATAAGTCTTTCGTAAGCATACTTATCGTGCATATAATGAATGATATTCATTGTGTTAACATAAAGGCGTGCCATCCAAGAAAGATACTTTTTGTATGCTTCAAGCACCTCATTATAATCAAGCGGCTTTTCATCAAAGGAAGCACCCTCGGGAGCGATTTGGCTTCCCTCTTTTTCGTCCTTACCGCCGTTAAGAGCCATAAGAAGAACCTTTGCAAGATTGCATCTTGCGCCGAAGAACTGCATCTGCTTGCCCTCTTTCATAGTGGAAACGCAGCAGGCAATTGCATAATCGTCGCCGTAGTCCTTTCTCATAACATCGTCGTTTTCATACTGAATTGAATCGGTGTCAATAGAAACCTGTGCACAGAAATCCTTAAAGCCCTGCGGAAGCGCCTGTGCCCAAAGAACAGTTAAGTTCGGCTCGGCACTCGGTCCGAGATTATAAAGAGTTTGCAGGAAACGGAACGAGGATTTTGAAACCATTGATTTGCCGTCTGTTGTTACACCGCCGAGAGAGCAGGTTACCCAAACGGGATCTCCTGCGAAAAGGTCGTTATATTCGGGTGTGCGAAGATGGCGAACAAGACGAAGCTTAACAACGAGATCATCAATAAGCTCCTGTGCGCCGCTTTCGTCAAGGGTGCCCTCCTCCATATCTCTTTGAATATAGCAATCGATGAATTCGGCAATTCTTCCGATTGAGTTTGCGGCACCGTTTTGCTCCTTGATAGCACCGAGATAGCCGAAATAGAGCCACTGAACAGCCTCTCTTGCATTTTCGGCAGGTCTTGAAATGTCAAAGCCGTAATCAAGAGCCATTATTTTGAGCTGGTTCATAAATTCAAGCTGCTTTGCAAGGTCTTCAAGAAGATGAATTGTTTCCTCATCAAGAACATCTTTTTCGCCGAGCTTTTTCTTATCAAGCTTTTTCTGCTCAATAAGATAATCCATACCGTAAAGAGCAATACGGCGGTAATCGCCGATAATTCTTCCTCTTGCATAGGCGTCCGGCAGACCTGTTAAAATGCCGGCGTGGCGTGCTTTTTTAATAGTATCGGTATAAGCGCGAAAAACGCCTGTGTTGTGAGTTGTTCTGTAAGTGAACTCATCCTTGATTTTATCGGACATTTTATAGCCGTATGCCTCACAGGCCTGAACGGCATTTCTGAAGCCTGCAAACGGGGAAACACCTCTTTTGAGGGGCTCGTCCGTTTGGAGACCGACTATAATATCGTCATCCTTGATAACATATCCCGGCTTATGAGAAAGGATTGAAAGCACCTTTTCCGTATCAACATCAAGAACTCCGCCCTTTTCGTTTTCGGCAATAAGGAGCTCTTTAAGCCTTGCGCTTACTCTTTCGGTTCTCTCTGTTGGACCCGAAAGGAAGGAAGCGTCTCCGTTATAAGCTGTATAGTTTTTATTAATAAAGTCGCGAACATTGATTTCATTGCACCAATCGCCCGTTTTAAAGCTTCTCCAAGCTTCCATATATATAAACCTCCGTTAAATTTTATTGAGCTGATTATTCAGCGTCTATATGATAACATAAAGCACAAAGCAAAAACAATTAGCAAAAAATAATAATTTCGTCGGCTTTCGGAGCAAAATATGTATAAATTGAACAAAAGAAACAAAAAAACACAAAATGTTGTGGGTAATATAATGAAAATAATACTTTTTATAGCATATATTGTAAAAATTGTGAATTATACTTTTTGTACTCACATTTTTGTAACCTTCGGTAAAATTCTCATTGCAATTCAGCCCGAAAAACCGCTTAACAACTTGATTTAAAGCCAAAAAACAACATTTTATGCAAAATAAAGTAAAATCTACATATCGTTTATTTTTTTGGATTTTAAAAATTTTCCCACAATATGTTGTATTTTTTTGCAAAAACATATTGACATGGCAACTATATTTTGATATTATGTAAAGGCAACGAGTAATAACTGTAACCGTTTTGTAACAATTATTAAAATAACACAAAAATCAAACAGGGGTGAAAAATATGAAGATTATCAAGAGAAACGGCTCCGAAGCAGAATTTGATTTATCAAAAATCATAGCAGCCGTAACCAAAGCAAACGCCGCTTGCGAAAAGGCGGAGCTTACCGCTTCCCAAATCAACGACATTGCAGAATATGTTGAATTTAAAATAAAGAAGGCGGCGAGAGCACTTTCCGTTGAGGAAATTCAGGATATTGTTGAAAATCAGATTATGGCGCAGGGAGCATTTGAGGTTGCCAAAAGATATGTTAAATACCGCTACAACCGCTCTCTTATCCGTAAATCAAACACAACAGACGAGCAGATTTTAACTCTTATAGAATGTAATAACGAAGAGGTTAAGCAGGAAAACTCAAATAAAAACCCAACCGTAAATAGCGTTCAGCGCGATTATATGGCCGGCGAGGTTTCAAAGGATTTAACAAAGAGAATTCTTCTTCCGCAGGATATTGTTGAGGCTCACGAAAACGGACTTATCCATTTCCACGACGCAGACTATTTTGCGCAGCACATGCACAACTGCGACCTTGTTAATCTTGAAGATATGCTTCAAAACGGCACGGTTATCAGCGGAACAATGATTGAAAAGCCTCATTCCTTCTCAACTGCCTGCAACATTGCAACGCAGATTATTGCGCAGATTGCATCAAGCCAGTACGGCGGACAGAGCATAAGCCTTTCACACCTTGCTCCGTTTGTTGATTTAAGCCGTCAAAAATTCAAAAAGGATGTTAAAGAAGAGCTTGAAGCGGCAGGTATTGAGCCGACTGAGGAGCAGATTAATAAAATTACCGAGGTTCGCGTTAAGGACGAAATCAACCGCGGTGTTCAGATGATTCAGTATCAGGTTATTACTCTTATGACAACTAACGGTCAGGCTCCGTTCGTAACCGTATTTATGTATCTTGACGAGGTTGAAGAGGGTCAAACAAGAGACGACCTTAAACTCATCATTGAAGAGGTTTTGCGCCAAAGAATTAAGGGCGTTAAAAACGAAAGCGGAGTTTGGATTACTCCCGCATTCCCGAAGCTTATTTATGTTCTTGATGAGGATAATATCACAGAGGGCTCAAAATATTGGGATGTTACCTGCCTTGCCGCTCAGTGCACGGCAAAGAGAATGGTTCCCGATTACATTTCCGCAAAGAAAATGAAAGAGCTTAAGGTTGATAAAAACGGCAATTCCGCTGTATATACCTGTATGGGCTGCCGTTCATTCCTTACTCCTTATGTTGACCCGAAAACAAACAAGGGCAAATATTACGGCAGATTTAACCAGGGTGTTGTTACCCTTAATCTTGTTGATATTGCCTGCTCCTCGGGCGGAGATATGACGAAATTCTGGCAGATATTCGACGAAAGACTTGACCTTTGCTACCGTGCTCTTATGTGCCGCCACAACAGACTGCTCGGAACTCCGAGCGATGTTGCTCCTATTCTTTGGCAGTACGGCGCACTTGCAAGACTTAAAAAGGGCGAAACGATAGACAAGCTCCTTTACGGCGGATATTCAACAATTTCTCTTGGCTACGCAGGACTTTACGAATGTGTTAAATATATGACAGGCAAGAGCCACACCGACCCCGAGGCAAAGGATTTTGCACTTTCCGTTATGCAGAAGCTTAACGACGCCTGCAAGGGCTGGAAGGAAAAGGAAAATATTGACTTTTCGGTTTACGGCACTCCGCTTGAATCAACAACATATAAATTTGCAAAATGCCTGCAAAAGCGTTTTGGCAAAATCCCCGGAGTTACCGACAAAAACTATATCACAAACAGCTATCATGTTCATGTTACCGAGGAAATTGACGCCTTTAAGAAGCTTGAATTTGAGGCTGAATTCCAAAAGCTTTCTCCCGGCGGAGCAATCAGCTATGTTGAGGTTCCGAACATGCAGGATAATATCCCCGCTGTTTTATCGGTTATGCAGTATATTTACGACCATATTATGTATGCCGAGCTCAACACAAAGAGCGATTTCTGCCAATGCTGTGAATATGACGGCGAAATGCAGATAGTTGAAGAGGAAGGAAAGCTCATTTGGAGATGCCCGAAATGCGGAAATGAAGACCAAAGCAAAATGAATGTTGCAAGGCGCACCTGCGGATATATCGGAACGCAGTTCTGGAATCAGGGCAGAACGCAGGAGATTAAGGACAGAGTTCTTCATCTTTAATACTAATCACAAAATAAAGGATTAAAGAGCCGAACAAATCGTTTGGCTCTTTTTGGTGTAAAATATGAATGTTGCCGAAATAAAAACGAATGACATTGCAAACGGCGAGGGAGTGAGAACCTCTCTTTTTGTTTCGGGCTGCCGCCATCATTGCCCCGACTGCTTTAATTATATGGCGTGGGATTTTGAATACGGCAGGGAATGGAGCGAGGAGACGGAGAATTATATTCTTGATTCCGTGAAGCCGCCGTGGATAGCCGGAATATCCATTTTGGGCGGAGAGCCGTTTGAACCCGAAAATCAGCAGACGCTTCTTGATTTTCTTAAAAAATTCAAAAAGGATTTTCCTAATAAAACCGTTTGGTGTTACAGCGGCTTTACCTTTGAGGAAATAACGGGTGCCGAAAAAAGCAGGGCATTTACGGATATTTCCAAGGAGCTTCTTGAAATGACGGATATTCTTGTTGACGGAAAATTCATCAAGGAGCTGAAAAATATCAGCCTTAAATTCAGAGGCTCTGAAAATCAGCGTGTTATAGATGTTAAGAAAACGCTTGAAGCGGAAAAAATAATTCTATATATTGAATAGGCTTCGGAAATCAAATTTCCGAAGCCTTTTGTTACATAATATCCGTTTTTATTGCAATTTTATCATCCGCGAAAATTGCCTTAACACCGTTTGAATCAACGGTTGTGTAAACCTCCGACGAGGCATATTTCTTTATTCTTGCAAGAACTCTTTTATCTGCCTTTTTCATACTGTTTGCAATAACGGCAATATCGGGATTAAGCGTTTTAAGCCAAAGCGGCGAGGAGGAGCCCTCATAGCAATGATGACCAACCTTGAGCAAATCAACCTTGCCGACCTTTTTGCTGATTTCCTTTTCGCCCGAATGCTTAAAATTCATATCGCCTGCAAGAAGTGCACTGCATTTGCCCGCCTCAACAAGCGAAACAATTGAATGCTCGTTTTCGCCCGTTTTACGAAGATACCTTTTATATTTACCGTTAAAGAGCGTTATTTTGAAATCCCCGAGATTAAACGGCGTTTCATCGGGCTCGCTGACAATGGGGATATTTTTCTCTTTGAGCGCATCTATCATCTGCGTATAAACCTCTGAATTATCCCATTGCGTTCTTTCAAAGGCGTTAATTCTTTCGGGATGATAGGGTTTAAGATAAGCCCTGCCGATATGCACATTCGGATTGAGAATAACCGTATCAAAGCCGCCTATATGGTCGGAATGTGAATGAGTGCCGAGAACAAAATCAAGATGCACCTCTCCGTTTTCATCTGCACAGTTTTTAAAGAGATATTCAACAACCTGCTCCTCAAATCCGGGGAGCTTGCACATAGGCTTATTTTTAGGATATTCAGTGTCCTCTGCGGCGTCTATCATTGCAAATTTTCCGTTGCTTTCAAGAATAATGCAATCCGATGAGCCCGTGCTTAAAAAATGAATTGCGTTCATATTAACTCCTTGTTATCTCGTATTTTACAGTATCCCCTGCTTTTTATAAAAATCTTCCATAAAGCACATTATATTTTCATCATTACTGCAAGCAATGCCCTTGCTTATTTTTTTGAGCTCCTCGCAGGCATTTGCTGCTGCAAAGCAGTTTTCAACGGCTTCAAACATTGCCAAATCGTTCTTACTGTCGCCCAAGGCATAAATATCGTTTATATCAATATTTTCCGTTTGGCAAAGGCGTTTAAGTCCGCTTCCCTTATTTATTCCCGCGTTCATAGCTTCAAGATTATTGGTCATTGAGGTTGTGTATTCAAGCTCGGGAAAATATCTGTCGAACGCCTGTGCACAGGCAGAGCGTTCCTCTTGATTTCTGAAAAACAAATCAAACATTTCAAGCCCGTCAAAGTTGCCGGTTAAAAGTGCTTCAAAATTATCAACAGGCTTTCTGCTTCTTTTCAGCTCGGGATAAAAATCCCTGTCTATCCTGTAATAATCAAAGACTTCCTCGCTGAATTTATTTTTATCAACAGTTGGGGTTCCGTTTATGTAAAGCTCAATGAAAACCTCATAATTACCGAGAAGCTCAACAACTCTTTTGGCGGTTTTCTTATTTATCTCTGAATGGAAAACAACACCGCTTCCCCTTTTATAAATTCCTGCGCCGTTTGAAAAAATGAAATATTCGATAGAATCAAAATCCAAAAGCTCCTGCGGAATTTCATACAAGCCTCTGCCCGTAACAACAACAGTTTCTATGCCCTTTTGAGATAATCTTTTGATTGCTTCAAGATTTTCCTTGCTGACAGTTGTGTCATTTAAAAGCAAGGTGCCGTCTAAATCAGTTGCCGTAATTGCCATTTTTTATACCCTTAAAGCTGCCTTTCTTTATTTGAATAATATATCTTTCAATAGGATAGGTCCACAAGGTTGGGATATTTATTATTACGAATTTTGCGATAATCTCCGTAAAAGGATTTGAAAGTCCGTGCTCAACCATAAATGTTCCGGCTATTCCTCCGAACCACGAGCTGAAAATAATGTTGAAAACCGCAAGTGCAAAATAAAGAACAGAGCTGTAAACGGGGTTAACATCCGAATGAAAGGTTATTTTCCTGTTTATAAGGTATGCCGCAACATAGCCTGCCGTTGTTGATATAAGATAGGAAAACAAATAGCCCTTATATCTTATTCCGAGAAAGGTTAAAACTGCATTTTGCGGCAACGGCTCCTCATTCATTGACCTGAAAACGAAATAAAGCAAAAGCATATAAACCGCAATATCAAGTGCAGAGGTTAAGATAACCGTTATATTAAATTTGATGAATTTCCATAATTCCTTATGCCTGCGCGCATAGGCGTGAATTTTCTTTTTCATTATTCGGTGTTTTCTTCCTTCTGTGAATAACGAATCTGTTCATCGGATATGTCCACAGCGTCGGCACCGTCATAACAACAACCTTTGTTATCATCTCAATAACAGCATTACTGTGCCCGCTGTTTTTAATAAGTGTTCCGAGGAACGCGCCGAACCAGGTGTTGAACAGAATTGTGCAGAAAACCATAACGGCATATATAACCGTTGACAAAACAGGATTTGCATCTGCCTTAAAGGTCATTTTCCTATTCATAACATAAGCCGCAGCGTATCCTATAATAGCAGAAATTGCATAAGAATACAAGTAGCCCTTATACTCGATTTTTAAGAATGAAAGAAGCGCGTTATCCGTTACGGGAACCTCGTTCAAGCTTTTGAAAACAACATATTGAAGAAACATAAAAACTCCGAGCTCAAGAACGGAGGTGCTTGCGCCCGTGAAGCTGAATTTGATAAATTTCCATATTTCAGGATGCTTTAATGTAAATTCCTTAACCCAAGATTTCATACTGCATCTCCTTTTTCTCCTTGAAAAATCGAATGATTTCGGCAAGAATTGCCATCACTCCCACAAAGCATAAAACCCAGCCTGTAAAATTTAAAACAGACATTTTTCCTATAAAATTTCGGATAATATAAATGCCGCCGAAAATCGCACATATTGACAAAACAAAATTTAATAAATATCCGATAAATCTTTTCATTTCTTTTCCTCCTTTTCAAACACCGTTATTATCCTTCTCCGATATTGAAAAGAGGTTGTTCAAAGGTAAAAAGCAGGTAATATTTTTCATAAAAAATCAAATTTGCGTTATATAAATCAAGTTTATGTGAAATTTGTTAAAACAAAGAAAAATACCGCCCCAAAGGAGCGGCATTTTAATAATGATTATAATTTATTTAATAAAATCTTTTGTTACATTAACGATATTTTCAGCCGAAAGACCGAACTGCTTGAGCAAATCCTTTGCAGGACCGGAATGGCCGAACTCATCATTAACGCCTATTCTTTTTACGGGAACGGGGCATTTTTCCGCAAGCGCAGAGCAAACCGCCTCGCCGAGACCGCCGATAATGTTATGCTCTTCAACGGTTATAACCTTGCCCGTTTTCTTTGCAGACGCAACAACAAGCTCCTCATCAAGCGGCTTAATAGTTGCAATATTGATGATTTCGGCATCAATTCCCTCTTCTGCAAGCTGCTTGCCTGCTTCGATTGCCTCTGCAACCATAAGGCCGTTTGCAATGATTGTTACATCCTTGCCCTCTTTGATAACCTCGCCCTTGCCGATTTCAAACCTATAATCATCGCTGTGGAAAACCGGAACGGCAAGTCTGCCGAATCTTAAATAAACGGGACCCTCATATTTATATGCGGCTTTTACTGCCTGCTTTGCCTCAACATCATCGGCAGGGCAGATAACAACCATACCCGGAATTGAACGCATAAGCGCAAAATCCTCGCAGCACTGATGAGAAGCGCCGTCCTCACCGACTGAAATGCCGGCGTGGGTTGCACCGATTTTAACATTAAGATGAGGATAGCCGATTGAATTTCTTATCTGCTCAAAGGCTCTGCCTGCGGCAAACATTGCAAAGCTTGACGCAAACGGAACAAGACCCATTGTGCTCATTCCTGCCGCAATGCTAATCATATTTGATTCTGCGATACCGCAGTTTATATGGCTTTCGGGATACTCCTTGCGGAAAATTCCCGTTTTTGTTGCCGCTGAAAGATC
>JALEZT010000039.1 GCA_022772725.1 Eubacterium sp. | reverse complement strand
AGAGTGTGTCGCATCTTGTGGTATAAACCGTTAAAGTGTCGCCGAGGGTTGTTTTGAAATCAACCTCTGCGCCCGTGCTTCTGCCTATCCAGTTTCTTTGCTGAACCTTAACCCTGTCTATAAAATCAACATCATCAAGGTCTGCGGCAAGGCGGTCTGCATAATCTGTTATTTTAAGCATCCACTGGCTTTGGTTCTTTCTTATAACCTCGGAGCCGCAACGCTCGCAAACTCCGTTTACAACCTCTTCATTTGCAAGAACGCATTTGCAGGAGGTGCACCAGTTTACTGCCATTTCCTTTTTATATGCAAGGCCCTTTTTGAAAAGCTGCAAGAAAATCCACTGAGTCCATTTATAATATTTGGGGTCTGTTGTGTTTATCTCTCTTGTCCAGTCAAACGAAAAGCCGAGGGATTGAAGCTGCTCCTTAAAATGAGCAACATTCTTTTTTGTTACCTCTGCGGGATGGATATGGTTTTTTATTGCATAGTTTTCGGTTGGCAAGCCGAAAGCATCCCAGCCCATAGGATAAAGAACATTATAGCCTTCAAGCCTTTTCTTTCTTGCAACAATATCAAGCGCCGTATATGAACGCGGATGACCTACATGAAGTCCCTGTCCGCTCGGATACGGAAACTCAACAAGACAATAATATTTCGGCAGAGAATAATCGTTTTTAGCCGCAAAGGTGTTTTGGCTGTACCAAATATCCTGCCACTTTTTTTCAACCTGTTTAAAATTATATTCCATTTTTCTTCCTCCTTTATTCAGTTAAAAATTCTTCTGTGTTAATAATATCGCCGTCCTCCCAAAGGTGTTCAAGCTGAAAATACTGCCTTTGCTCCTTGTGGAAAACATGAACAACAACCGTTGAAAAATCAAGGCAAATCCAGCCCGATTGCTTTCCCTCAATATGATGAGGCTCAACGCCTGCTTCTTTTAGCTTAAATTCAATCTCATCGGCAAGTGCTTTTATCTGCGTTGACGAATCGCCCGTTACAAGAACGAAATAATCGGCAAGCACGGAAAGCTCTCTTATTCCGATAACCTGAATATCCTTGCCCTTTTTACTGTCTGCCGCCTTAACGGCAATTTTTGCAATGTCAATAGAATTCATAAATTCAGTCCTTTATTTTATTTTCCAAAACAGAATTATAACATTCGAACGAATCCGGATGAATTAATTCTGCCTTAGAAGCTAATTTTGTTATTGTGTATTTTAATGAATAAAGCATAGCATCATCAAGGCTTTTGAGCGCAAGGCTTCGCATTTCCTCAACATCGGGATAATTTCTGTCTGCCGAGATGAAATCGGCGGTGTAAACAACCTTTTGAAGCGTTGTCATATTCGCCTTTCCCGTTGTGTGATACCGAATTGCGCTTAAAATTTCCTCATCGGTTATTCCGAGCTCAAGACGGCAATATGCCTCGCCCGACATTTGATGAATAACTGCGGGATTGTTTCTTTCAAGCTTTGTCAGTTTATGGCAATCGCGCTCTATTAGCTCATACTGAGCATCAAGGCCTTCCTCCTTAGTTATATCGTGAAGAATGCCTGCAAGATACGCCTTTTCCTTATCACAGCCGTATATTTCGCTGAGCTCTGCGGCGGAAGCCGCAACATTGAGCGAATGAATATATCTGCTTTCTGAAAGGCGGTTTTTTATTATGCTTTTATAATAATCAACGCTTTGCATTATAAAGCCCCTTTGATTTTATATAATTTTCAACGCTTTCGGGAACAAGCCCCGCAAGGCTTTCTCCGTTAGCAATTTTTTCTCTTACATAGCTGCTTGAAACAACAACGGGCTCAAAATCCGCAAGATAATATTTATTAAGATGAAGAGTGTTTTGAGCAAAATCAATTATTTTTTCTCTTGAATTTTTTTCTCTTGCGGCGGTGCAAAGGGTTACCTCTTTGAGCAGAGCCTCATAATTATACCATTTATCAAACGACAAAAACTGGTCTTGACCTACTATGAGAAACAACTCACATTCCCCGAGCATTTCCTTAAATTTCAAAACGGTGTTATAGGTATAACTTTTTTGACTGCTTTGAAATTCTATGTCGGAAATCTCAATCGTTTTATTTTCTCCGAAGGCGAGAGAGAGCATATCAAATCTGCACTCTGCGGGAACAAAATCATCGTATGCTCTGTGAGGAGGATTTGCCGTTGGCACAACAAAAAGCCTATCAAGCCCCAAAAGAGAAATATATTCCTCTGCAAGATTTATATGGCCGTTATGAACAGGATTGAACGCACCGCCGAAAATTCCTATTTTCAACGATTTCTGCCTCTTCCCTGCTTTTGATATTTTGCCCATGGGTGCGCCTCTTCATACTCGCGCTGACGCTGACGCATACCCTTGATTTTAACCTTCTTTTTAACAGCTTTTTTACCCTGCTCTTTTGCCCTTTGATTTTTCTTTTCGTTAATTTTTTCCTTATCCGCTTTTCTGTAAAGCACGATAACTCCGCCGATAACCTGAATAACCTCTGCACCGAGCTCCTGTGCAAGAGTATCTGCAAACTGCCTTGGGGCTTCCGGCGCCGTGTCTAAATGAACACGCACTTTAAGAAGCTCTCTTGCGTCAAGCGCGTCATCTATTTGGCTGATAAGATTAGGCGAAATTCCCTCCTTGCCTATTTGAAAAATAGGTTCAAGCGGATTTGCCTGTGAGCGAAGCTTTGCTCTTTCCTTTGATGTCATATATATTTCTCCAACTCTGCTTTAAGCTTTCTGAGTGCATTGCCTCTGTGGCTTATTTTATCCTTTTCCTCGGCGGTATATCTGCCAAACGACCGGCCGTTTACCAAAAAAAGAGGGTCATAGCCGAAGCCGGCGTTGCCGTCTCTCTCAAAGCCGATTGTGCCGGCACATTCTCCTCTGACCGTGATTTCCTTTCCGTTTGGGAAAACACAGCAGATTGCGCAAACATAATGCGCAGTTCTCTGCTCGGGCTCAACTCCTTTGAGCTTTTCAAGAAGCAAATCGTTATTTTTTTCATCGTTTCCGTGCTCGCCCGAGAAACGCGCGGAGAAAATTCCAGGTGCGCCGTTTAAATAATCAACGCACAGTCCGCTGTCGTCCGCGATGGCGGGCATATTTGTTTCTTTGCAGGCCGCAGTGGCTTTTAAGCGGGCGTTTTCCTCAAAGGTTGTTCCCGTTTCCTCAACATCCTCAAGCTCAATGCCGAGCGTTTTTGCGGTTACAACATTTATGCCGAGAGGCGAAAGAATTCTTTGCATTTCAGCAAGCTTTTTCATATTATTTGTTGCAAGAATAAAATCCATTATTATCAATTCTCCTCATTATCAAACAAGCCTGCGGCGAACGCGTCTGCGTCGAACGGTTGCAAATCGTCTATCTGCTCGCCTACGCCGACGAATTTAACAGGCACATCAAGCTCATTGTTAATTGCAAGAACAACACCGCCTCTTGCAGTTCCGTCAAGCTTCGTTAAAACGATACCCGTTATGCCTGCGGCGTCCTTGAAATCCTTTGCCTGATTAACTGCGTTTTGACCTGTTGTTGCGTCAAGAACGAGAAGAACCTCCTTTGAAGCGTCGGGCAATTCTCTGTCTATAACACGGCTTATTTTGTTAAGCTCATCCATAAGATTTTTCTTATTATGAAGTCTTCCTGCGGTGTCGATAATTATTACATCGCTGTTTCTTGCTTTTCCTGCCTGAATGGTATCAAAAACTACGGAGGCAGGGTCGGAGCCCTCTGCCGATTTAATTAAATCAACCTCTGCTCTGTCTGCCCACACCCGCAACTGCTCGATCGCACCTGCACGAAAAGTATCGGCTGCACCCAAAACAACGCTTCTGC
>JALEZT010000184.1 GCA_022772725.1 Eubacterium sp. | reverse complement strand
CTTTTTAGCGTCTGCATCTGCATAAGAAAGAACAACGCCCTCTGCGGCAATTCTTGAAGCCTTTTTCTGTGCAGCGGCAAGTCCTCTTTCACGAAGATAATCAACAGCCTTGTCCATATCTCCGTCTGCCTCGGTAAGAGCCTTTTTGCACTCCATCATACCAACGCCCGTTTTTTCACGAAGCGCTTTAACATCCTGAGCTGTGAATGACATATTTATTCCTCCAAACTGATATTAAGTTTAATTTATGAATTATTCCTCTGTTGCTTCTGCGGGAGCTTCCTCTGCTTCCTCAACGGCAGTATCCTGTCCGTCTCTGCCTTCGATAA
The DNA here is from genome assembly GCA_022772725.1 of Eubacterium sp. Classification (GTDB taxonomy): domain Bacteria; phylum Bacillota; class Clostridia; order Oscillospirales; family Acutalibacteraceae; genus Eubacterium_R. The sequence goes on along the minus strand of JALEZT010000184.1, from coordinate 3,025 downwards.
CTGCGGAGGCGATTGCACCTGCGATAAGCTTTACGGCGCGGATAGCGTCGTCATTTCCGGGGATAACATAATCAATTTCATCAGGATCGCAGTTTGTGTCAACAATAGCAACAATCGGAAGACCGAGCTTCATTGCCTCTGATACTGCAATTCTTTCCTTGCGCGGATCAACGATGAACATTGCATCCGGAACCTTTTTCATTTCGGTGATACCGCCGAGATACTTTTCAAGCTTTTCGATTTCAAGCTCAAGACCTGCAACCTCCTTCTTAGGAAGGAGATCGAAAGTTCCGTCCTCACGCATCTTCTTGAGCTGTGCAAGACGGCCTACTCTGCCGCGGATGGTTTTAAAGTTAGTAAGCATACCGCCGAGCCAACGGGCATTTACATAAGGCATTGCGCAACGCTCTGCCTCTTCCTTAACGGATTCCTGAGCCTGCTTCTTTGTTCCTACAAAGATGATTGAGCCGCCCTCTGCTGCGAGGTCGCGAACGAACATATATGCCTCATCGAGCTTCTTAACTGTTTTTTGAAGGTCGATGATATAGATGCCGTTACGCTCTGTGAAGATGTACTCAGCCATTTTGGGATTCCATCTTCTTGTTTGATGTCCGAAATGAACACCTGCTTCGAGAAGCTGTTTCATTGAAACTACATTTGCCATTTGATTTTTCCTCCTTTAAGGTTTTACCTCCACCGCGCCCTATGGCATAATCCCCTAATTTATAACCTTGGGATTAAGGCGCAATGTGTGGTTTGCGCTGAAAATATAATTTATGCGCTGAAATATATTATCACATAACAAACGCGAAATCAAGAAAAATTTTCTATTTTCTTTAAAAATTATATATATAAATCTCTTATCTGCTTTCTTGCAAGTATTTCGGCAGAGCAATCAAGCGGTTCGAGCTCGCACGAGCCGTATCTTCTTTCAACTGCTTTTTTTATCAAAAGGTCGGCAAAATCGGGGTTTTTCGGCAAAACGGGACCGTGGCAATATGTGCAAAAAGTGTTTTTATACCGTGCACCCTCCGTTTTATCCTCTGCATTATTTCCAAAGCCTTTAATTATTTTGCCGAGCGGCTCAACGCCCTTGCCGAGATATGTTCTGCCCGAATGGTTTTCAAACCCGATAATTCTCATTTTTTCCTTTGTTTTGAACTCATAATTTCCGATTAGTCTTTTCTCCTTACCGACGGTATAAAAATCAAGAATACCCGTAAAATTCATTTGAGGTGCATTATGCGGCTGATAATATTTTCCGAGAAGCTGAAAGCCGCCGCACACGGCAAGCACAACCGCGCCCGAATGAACGGCTTTATCAAGCGATTTTATTTTTGAGCCGTTTAAATCTTTAAGCACAAGCGACTGCTCAAAATCCTGACCTCCGCCGATAAAAATTATATCGTAGCCGTCAAATATAAAATCCTTTTTTGAATAAAGAGGCGTTACCCTGCAATCTATTCCGCGAAGGCGCAGACGCTCGCAAAGGCAGATAACATTGCCCGAATCGCCGTAAAGATTAAGCAAATCGGGATAAAGATGAGCTATGTTTATTTTCACTTCCAAAACCTCTCTTTATTATATAGCTTTGCAAAATACGGCCTTAATTTCATCATAGCGGTATAGGTTGGCACAACGGCGGTTTTTCCGCTTTTGCATATATTATGAAACTGGCTGTGGCTTTTGATAATTTCGGGATTAAAGCCTGCATATTTTAGGCGCAGAGCCATATCTCCCGAGCGGATACCGAAGGTGTAAATATGCTTAACATTAGGATTAATTTTTATATCGGCATCCCATATCCACGAAACATCGCGCCCGTCCGCATCATTATCGTTCAGCACGAAAACAACATTATCAAAATCAAGCCGATAGATATAATTAATCGCCTGCGTTAAGCCCGTTGGATTTTTTACAAGGAGTATTCTTATATCTCCGAACTGCTCCATTCTTCCGAAGGCTCCCGAAAAGGAGGAAACCGCCACTTCTATTTCTCCCTCTGTTAAGCCTGCAAGAGAGAGCACCGCCGAGGCGCAGAGGGCGTTATAGATATTATAAACACCGCCGAGGTTTATTTTGAGTATTGCATTTTTGCCGTTAAAGCACGCAAAAACCTTTGAGAAATCCGATTTTAATTCTATAATTTCCTCAACCGAAAGGTTGGGCATTTCGCGCTTATATCCGCATCCCGTGCAATAAAAATTTCCGAGCTGACTGTATATTCTGCTTTTATAGCCGTATGGCGATTTACAGAAAACGCAATAGTCGCTGTCGCTTCTGCCTCCGAGCGAGAGCGGAATATTTATACCATAAGTATAATATCTTTTGTTTAGTAAAGAAAGGCTGAACGAAAGAGGATCGTCTGCATTTAAAACAAGAACGGCATTTCTCATATTCTGCGCACCTGTTTTTATAGCTTCAAGGGTGTGGGAAACCTCGCCGTACCTATCCAGCTGATCTCTGAAAATATTTGTTACGGCAAGTATATCGGCATCAAGATAAAGGCTGACCTTTTTTAAGGCGTTTTCATCACATTCGATAATGGCATATTCGCATTTGCATTTGCCGTTTATTTTGCAGTTCATCAAAAACGAGGTTGTTATTCCCGTTATGAGATTTGCTCCCGAACGGTTTAAAAAATACGATTTACCTGCGGTTTTCAGTCCCTCCTCAACTATGCGCGCAGTTGTTGTTTTTCCGTTTGTGCCGGTTATTATGATGATTTTTACATTTTCGGAAATCTGCTTTAATATATTTTTATTCAGGGCAAGTGCGATTTTCCCGGGAAAAGTTGTTGCCCCTCTGCCTAAAAGGCGCAATATTTTTTCAACAAGCTTTGCAATAATAATTGTTATAATCATAATAAATTATATTGATATTATTTTTAATTATGATAAAATAAGTTTATATAAAAGGCGGTGTAATTATGCTTAACAGAATAATTGATGTTGTTTTAAAGGCAGGAGAAATCTATAAAAGCGCAGGAGAGGACCTTGGAGTTGAGAGCAAGGGCTCTAATGTT
>JALEZT010000168.1 GCA_022772725.1 Eubacterium sp. | reverse complement strand
ATCAGCAAAAGGGAAATACTTGAACGCAGAATAACGAAAAATCTTGAAGAGCTGATGGAAAACAGAGCAATTCACATAACAACAAATGAGGTTAAGCCGCTTAATGCCGTTGAGTGCTTTGAGCGCAGGGCAGATGTTGTTTATCCGATTATTTACGGAGGAGATGTTTCGGGCGCGGTTGCGCTTATGCAGGGCGACAATGCTGAGCTTCCGAGCGAAACGGATATAAAATTAATTCAGGTTGCCGCCGCTTTTCTCGGCAAACAGATGGAATAATGAAAAGCGCCGAGGGAGATTTCTCTGCTCGGCGCTTTATTAGCTTTTAAAATCACTTAATAATTGTGCAAAATAAACAAAATAATAACTAATAATTTGTTCAAACTATTTAAAAAACAGAACTTTGCACAAAAAACTTGATTTTTTAAAACAGCATACTATAATGATAGCCAAGAGAGAAAAAACAACACAGGAGTGGCTATGAAAAGTTTTAAAAACGAGGCGTTCGGCTACATAAAGGATATGTTCATTCAGCACAATATGATTAAGCGCACGGTTTTTTCGTTCATCAGCGTTTTCATAACAGGCTTTGCGGTTTCTCTTTTTTCTCTTTCAGGCTTCGGCGTTGACCCGTTTACATCAATGAATATGAATGTTGCCGCGGCACTCGGAATGCGCTTCGGAACATATCAGCTCATCATCAATGCGGCAATTTTATTATTCGTTATAATTGTTGCGCATCGCGGGCTTGTCGGAGTGGGCACGGTATTCAATATGATTTTTGTTGGATATTCGTGTGAATTTTTCCAAAGGCTTCTTGCACCGATTGCAGAAAGCGGAGCACTTTATATAAGAATCCTTCTTCTTGCAGGCGGAATAATCATAATGTGCCTTTCAAGCAGCTTGTTTTTTACGGCAAATGTTGGAGTAGGCCCTTATGACACTTTAAGCTTTATGATAAACCAAAGCACAAAAATCCCCTGCAAATGGACCAGAGTAATAACCGATATTTCGGTTGTTGTTATCGGTCTTGCAGTCAGCGGAGGTGTTTCTGCACTTGTCAGCGGAAATCTTTCTCAAATCAAAAATATCGGAATAGGAACGGTTATAACCGCGTTTTGTATGGGACCGCTTGTTAATTTCTTTAATAAGCACATCTCGTCAAAGCTGCTTAATGTTGATTACGAGGCAATGAGCAAGGACCTTGCATTCTTTATGATAAAGGGCGCGCTCATTAAAAACTCTCTCCGCCCCGTAACAGAGCTTTATGCGGCAGGCGAGTATAAGCCTTCAAAGCAAAATAATTAAGGCTCGGATTATTACCGTTGACCTCCTATCCGTTTTATATAGAGCAATTTATTTGCTCATAATTTGCCATAAAGCAATGATTTTGCTTTAACATAAATTTTTACCCCTTATGAAAAACGCTGCCGTGTTAACGGCGGCGCTTTTCATTTTTATTTAGTAAATAATTATTATTGTAGGGGTCGGTTTCCATGCCGACCCGTTTGTTGGGAATTTATAAAACCTTAATGGTGTTTTTTGTAGGGAGTGGCGACCTCGACACTCCGTTTTTACGGCAGGAGCAAATCTGCGATTCGGCAGGAGTAAACCCCTGCCCTACGGGGTTAATTAAAAACCAAAGGCTATTTCGTAGGGGTCGGTTTCCATGCCGACCCGTTTATATTCTTTTAAGGTAAACAAAAAAGCTTCGGAAACGCCTCCGAAGCTTTTTGAACATTTATTATTTATTTAATGATTTTTCCTATTGAATTAGGTGCCATTCCTGCGGCGTTTGATTCATCTGTATCAATATGCATTGCAAGCGCATAGCTGTCTGAAACACGAACAACAACATCGCCGAAGGTGAGGCTTCTTTCGTTTGCCGTTGGGATTTCAACAGAAACAATCTGTCCGTTTTCAAGTCCCATTCTTTCTGCGTCTGCAACGGTTGCGTGAATATGGCGCTTTGCGGCAATAACGCCCTCGGAAATTTCAATTTCTCCTGCGGGGCCAACGAGCCTGCACGCACCCGAGCCTGCAACATCTCCGCTTTCTCTGACGGGAGCGTTAACTCCGATTGAGCGAGCGTCAGTCAGCGAGATTTCAACCTGCGTTGCTTTTCTAACGGGGCCTAAAATAGAAACTGCGGGAAATTCGCCCTTTGTGCCGATAACGCGAACTTTTTCGTTT
>JALEZT010000150.1 GCA_022772725.1 Eubacterium sp. | reverse complement strand
AACGGCAATGAACGGCAAAGAGAAAAAGTCTGCGTTCAATGGAATACGGTTCAAAATCCGCTTATTTCGTCTATTTTTTTGAGCTCTTCATCAGTAAAGGAAAGATTATCAAGAGCCTTGATATTATCAAGAAGCTGTTCGGGCTTTGACGCGCCCACGAGCACGCTTGTTACCTCTTCGTTTCTTAAAAGCCAGCTTAACGCCATCTGCGCAAGGCTTTGACCTCTTGCTTCGGCAACGGAGTTGAGCGCTCTTATTTGAGCGAGCTTTTCCTCTGTTAGTGCGCTTTCCTTGAGATATCTGCCGTCCTTCTTTATACGGCTGTCCTGCGGAATACAATTTATATATCTGTTTGTCAGCAAGCCTTGTGCGAGAGGGCTGAAAACGATAATTCCCTTTTTGAGCCTGAAAGCCGTTTCTTTAAGTCCGTTTTGCTCAATGGTTCTGTCAAAAATCGAATAGCGGTTTTGATTGATTATAAACGGACATTTAAAATCATCAAGAATTGCACAGGCTCTTTCAAGTGTTTCTCCGTTATAGTTTGAAAGTCCTGCATAAAGCGCCTTGCCGCTTTTAACAATATCGCTAAGCGCACCCATAGTTTCTTCAAGAGGCGTTTCAGGATCCATTCTGTGATGATAAAAAATATCAACATAATCAAGACCCATTCGCGAAAGGCTTTGATTTAAGCTGGCGATAAGCGATTTTCTGCTTCCGAAATTTCCATAAGGCCCCTGCCACATTTCATAGCCCGCCTTTGTTGAAATTATCATTTCATCACGGTAAGGCTTTAAATCCTCTTTAAGAATTTTTCCGAAATTCTTTTCCGCGCTTCCCGGCGCAGGGCCGTAATTATTGGCAAGGTCAAAATGAGTTATGCCGTTATCAAAGGCCGTGAAGCAGATTTTTTTCATATCCTCAAAGGGAGTTATATCTCCGAAATTATGCCACAAGCCGAGCGAAACGCGCGGAAGAAGCAAGCCGCTTGCGCCGCAACGCTTAAACTGCATTTTTTCATATCTGCTTTCAGATGCGTTATACATAAAATCATCTCCGTAATATCGTATATATTTATTAATTACATTCTATCATAAATACACCTTTGAGTAAAGAGAAAACAAGCGAGCAAACTGTACACTGATATTTTTTAATTTTTGTATATTTTATAAATACCACTTTTGTTATATACTACCACTAAACGAGGTGGTGCTATGAAAAAAATTGCGGTTATCAATGATTTATCGGGCTTCGGCAAATGCTCGCTGACTGCGGCAATTCCCGTTATATCCTCATTCGGAATACAATGCTGTCCGCTCACAACGGCGGTTTTATCAAACCAAACAGGATATGAAAGCTATGCGTGCCGTGATTTAACAGATGATTTGCCCGAGTTTATCAACGAATGGAAAAAGCTCGGAGCGTCCTTTAACGGAATACTGACCGGCTTTATTTCAAGCAGCAGGCAGGGGCAGATAATTGCGGATTTCATAGACACCTTTAAAGGTGAAAGCACAACCGTTGTTGTTGATCCCGTTATGGCTGATGACGGAAGCGTTTATGACTGCTATGACGAAAAAAGCGTTGAAGCAATAAAGAGCCTTGTTTATAAGGCGGATATTATAACGCCTAACTTAACAGAGCTTTGCATACTTACCGATGAGGATTTCGGCAAAATTATTTTGCTTGATAAAGACGAATTAATTCAAAAAATCAAGGAAATGTGCCTTTCCCTAAATGAGAAGCACAGGCTGAAAATCGTTGTAAGCGGAATAAAAAAGGACGGCAAAATTGCAAATGCGGTTTTTGACGGCAACTCCTTTGAGATTATTGAAACGCCCGCCTTCAACGGAAGCTTTTCCGGCACGGGAGATATACTTTCCTCGTTTATAACCGCAGGCTGCGTCAGCGGTATGGGGCTTGCGCAGGCGGTTAGGAGCGCAGTTGATTTTATACATAAATCAATTGATGATACTGTTAAAGATTCCGACGGCAAATATACTGTTTGCGACGGAGTTAATTTTGAAAAATTTTTATACACATTAGGAGGACTTAATAATGAATAAGGATAAAGTTTTAAAAATTTGCCTTACAGGACTTATGGCGGCAATTATTGCGGTTTTCACGGCATTCGTTAAAATGCCCACGGGAATCAACGAAGGATATCTTCATTTCGGCGATTCAATGGTTTATATTGCAGGCGGTCTGCTTGGCCCGTTCGGCGCAATTTCCGCGGCAATCGGCGGAGGACTTGCAGATGTTCTTGCAGGTGCACCCGTTTGGGCAATTCCAACGGCAATCATTAAGGCGTGCAATGCCGTTCCGTTTATTCTTGCAACAAATTATTACATAAAGAAAAAGGGACAGTTCAAAATCATAAATTGGTACACAATTCCTATGGTTGTTGTTTCCGGACTTATCACAATTTTCGGATATCTTCTTGCAGAGGGACTTATGTATTCCTTCCCGAGTGCTCTTACCTCTGTTCCGTTCAACATTGTTCAGGCAGTCGGAAGCGCAATAGTATTCATAATTGTCGGCTTGGCGCTTGATGCAGTTAAGATTAACAAATACTTAAAGAGATAATCGGCGGTTTGACAAAAAATCCCAAGGCTTTCAAAAAGCTTTGGGATTTTTTATATTCATTTTTGAAGAGAACGCAAAAGCGCGATTTCCTGCGCATAGCCGTCTAAATCATTAGGCGTTTCAAGGAACATCGGCAAATCCCTTAATGCAGGATGATTAACTATTCTTTCAAAGGCCTCAACGCCGATAAAGCCCTGACCGATTTTTTCGTGGCGGTCCTTATGCGCCGCAAACGGATTTTTACTGTCGTTAAGATGAAGCGCTTTAAGTCGGTCTAAGCCCACAACCTTATCAAATTCTTCAAGCACTCCGTCAAGATTATTAACTATATCATAGCCTGCGTCGTTTACATGGCAGGTATCAAGGCAAACGCCGATTTTATCGTTTATTTCCGTGCCGTCTATTATACGGCGAAGCTCCTCAAAGCTTTTTCCGATTTCCGAGCCCTTGCCTGCCATTGTTTCAAGCAAAACGGTTGTTGTCATTTCCGGGAACATAACCTCATTGAGCGTTTTGCATATCAGCTCTATTCCGATATCCTCGCCCTGACCGACATGAGAGCCCGGGTGGAAATTATAAAGCATATTCGGTGTTGCTTCCATTCGGAGCAAATCATCGGCGAAGGTTTCCTTGGCAAAAATTCTTGTTGCCTCATTTGCCGAGCAGCAATTAAGAGTGTAAGGCGCATGAGCAAGAATTGTTCCGAAATTATGCTCCTTAACTCCCTCGTGAAAGCTTTTTATATCGTTTTCGTCAATATCCTTTGCTTTTCCGCCGCGTGGATTTCTTGTGAAAAACTGAAAAGTGTTTGCGCCTATTGAAAGAGCCTCGTCAAGCATGTGGCGATAGCCCTTTGATGCGCTTAAATGAGCACCTATAATCATTTTAAAATTATCTCCGTTTCCTGTCTTTTGAGCAAATCCCCTTCTGCCCTGCCGCTCATTATATATTCAAGCAAATCGGCAACGCAGCCGTGATTGCAATGGCAGGCTTCAAATTTGCATATTTCGTGAATGGGCTTTGGCGCCTGACCTGCGCAGGCAGGCAAGCCAACCGTTTTGAGCATATCCCAATCGTTATAATAATCGCCGATAGCGGCAACATGGCTTTTATCTATATTAAGCATATCCGCAAGGCGCATTATGCCAACGCCCTTATGCGTGTTTTCCTGAAGCATTTCAAGGCTCCAAAGAGACGAAGCCATAAAATTTGCCTTTGGATTTTCGTTTTTATTTATATATTTTTGAAGCTCATTGATAGTGAGCGGATTAGACCAAAAAATGACCTTCATCCAGCCCTCCTCGGGAACCTTATCTATTGTTGTTATCTCATAATGTGATTTATCAAAATACATCTGCCCTCTTGAAAGCAGACCATTTTTAACTATATAAACATAATCATCAAAGAAAATGCCGACATCAATGCTGTGGCCGTGAGTGTTGAAAAGCTCTGAAACCTCTTTCACAAATTCTCTGCCCTCGGGGCCTATTGTGCTTCGCCAAATTGTTTTATTCTGCTGAAAATCATAAATACCTGCACCGTTTAATATAACGGCAGGCTGATTAGGCGTTATTCTGTCATAATTTCTTTTAAGGCTTGAAACAAGTCTGCCCGAGGCAAGAGTGAAATTTCCGCCGAGCTCGGTAAATCTTTTTATTGCGTCATAATTTCTTTTTGGAAGAGTTCTGATTTTATTATTCAGCGTTCCGTCTATATCCGAAACAACAAGCCAGTTTTCAAAGGTTTTTTCCATACAGCGCCTCCTTTATTTTGGTTTAATTATAGTTTGCTTTTTACAGAGTTTTTTCAAGTTTATCTAAAAAGTTTGTGAAATATTCGGGAAGCTCACTTTCAAATTCAAGCCATTCGCCCGTTCGGGGATGAACAAAGCCGATATGCTTTGCGTGCAAACACTGACCGGAAAGACCCTTTTGAACCTTTTTCGGCCCGTAAACCTCATCGCCTGCAACGGGATGACCGATATACGCAAGATGAACTCTTATTTGATGAGTTCTGCCCGTTTCCAGCACACATCTGCAATGAGTGAACGCGCCGTATCTTTTAAGCACCTTAATATGCGTTACGGCGTTTTTTGAATTTTTAAAGGTAACCGCCATCTTTTTTCTGTCCTTCGGATTTCTGCCTATCGGCTGACAGACGGTTAGCTCATCCTCCTTAATATTTCCGTGAGCAACACATTCATAAGCACGCTCAAAGGAATGCTCCTTTATCTGCCGTGCAAGGCCTGCGTGCGCCAAATCGTTTTTGGCAACTATCAAAAGCCCGGAGGTGTCCTTATCAATTCTGTGAACAATACCGGGGCGAAGCACTCCGTTTATTCCGCTGAGACTATTGCCGCAATGATAGAGAAGCGCATTAACAAGTGTGCCTGTATAATTTCCCGCCGCAGGATGAACAACCATTCCCTTTGGCTTGTTAACAACAAGCAAATCGTTATCCTCATAAACAATATCAAGCGGAATGTTCTCCGCCTGTGCTTCAAGAGGCGTTGCCTTTGGAACGGTTATAACAACCTTATCGTTTTCCTTACATTTATAATTTTTACTTACCGCGGCACCGTTTACCTCAACAGCGCCCTCCTCAATAAGCTTTGCGGCGGCAGAGCGCGAAAAGCGGTTTTCACTTTCGCTGATAAATTTATCTATTCTTTCTCCCGCCTGCTCGGGCATAACCGAAAGATAAAGCAAATCACTCAAGCCTTTTATCCTCCTTTTTAAAAGCATCAAAAACGAGGTATGCAATAAGAGAAACCGCTCCGAGCGTTACGGCGCAATCTGCAATATTGAATATGGCAAAATCAATGAAAACGGGCTCAATAAAATCAACAACATAACCGTAAAAGGCACGGTCAATAAGATTACCTATCCCGCCCGAAGCAACAACCGCAATGCTCCAATAAAGCCAAAGGGGCTTGCATCTGTTTGAAAAAATATACCAAAGTGCCGCAGCGCATGCAACAAGCGTTAGCGCAACAAAAACCCAGCGTGCGCCGCTGAAAAGCGAAAAAGCCATACCCGTGTTTTCGGCATAATTAAACCGAACAACGCCTTTAATAAACGAAACGGGCTCTTTGCCTTTAAGATATTCGGTTGCAAGAATTTTCGTTACTTGGTCAAACGCAATTATAAGAAGCATCATAACTGCGCACCACAAATGCTTTTTTTTGTGCATAAATTTTCCTTTGCTTTTTTATATCTTAAAAGGGGCAAAAGGGCGGTTAAATAACCACCCTTAAAAAATTTTTATTATTCTCCCATTTCGGCAAGCACCGCCGCACAATGAGCGCAAAGGGTTGGATGCTTTGCATCGCTGCCTACTGTTGTTGAGAATTTCCAGCAACGCTCGCATTTTTCGCCCTGCGCATTTTCAACGCTGACGGTTAAGCCCTCAACATCTCCTGCAAAGGTCTGCTTATCGCAGGTAACCTCAACTGCCGAAACGATGAATATTTCGGCAAGCTCGCTCTCAACGGATTTAAGGAAATCATAAAGCTCGCCCTCTGCGCCGAGAGTGATTTTTGCTTCAAGGGATTTACCGATTTTCTTTTCGTTTCTTGCAAGCTCAAGCGCCTTTTGAACATCAACGCGAACTGCATGAATTTTCTCCCATTTCGCCATAAACGCTTCGTCTGTTTCGATGAAATCGGCAGTCGGAATATCGTTAAAGAGCGGAGATTCGGGATTTCTTGATTTATCGTGAGGCATAAAGCTCCAAATTTCATCTGCCGTGAAGGCAAGAATAGGAGTTAAAAGAAGCGTTAACGAATCAAGAATTTTATAGAGCACCGTTTGCGCCGCACGGCGAGTTGCCGAGGTGCTTACGGAGGTGTAAAGTCTGTCTTTAAGAACATCAAAATAGAAGTTACTCATATCAACAACGCAGAAATTATGGATTGCGTGAGCGGCGGTGTGATACTCATAGGTTTCATATCCGTTGCGCGCCGTTGTGATAACCTCATCAAGCTTCATAAGAGCATATTTATCAAGCTCTTCAAGCTTATCGTTTTCAACCATATCCGTGTCGGGATTGAAATCATAAAGATTTCCGAGGCAGAAGCGGGCAGTGTTTCTGATTTTTCTGTAATTATCCGAAAGCTGCTTGAGAATTTCGGGGCTGATACGAATGTCTGCATGATAATCCGAGGAAGCAACCCAAAGACGAAGAACATCTGCGCCGTACTGCTTAATGATGTCCTGCGGAGCAATGCCGTTTCCGAGAGATTTAGACATTTTTCTGCCCTCTCCGTCAACCGTCCAGCCGTGAGTTATAATCTGCTTATACGGTGCACCCTGACCGCCTGCAACGGCAGTTAAAAGCGAGGACTGGAACCAACCTCTGTATTGGTCTGCACCTTCAAGATAAACATCTGCGGGGCGTTTAAGATACGGTCTTTTTGCGCAAACAGCCTGATGAGTTGAGCCCGAATCAAACCAAACATCCATAATATCGGTTTCCTTATCAAAGCCCTCTGCCGCACCGCAATGCGGACATTTGAAGCCATCGGGGAGGAAATATTCCGCATCGTGAGCATACCAAGCGTCTGAACCCTCCTTGCCGAAAATCTCGGAAACCTTCATCATAATATCGTTATCAATAATCTCTTTTGAGCATTTTTTACAATAAACAACAGGAATCGGAACGCCCCATTTTCTCTGACGGGAGATACACCAATCGGCACGCTCCTTAACCATTGATTGAAGCCTGTCTTTACCCCACGCAGGGAACCATTCAACCTCCTCGGAGGCCTTAACAGCGTCGTCCTTAAAGTCATCAACCGAACAGAACCATTGAGACGTTGCACGGAAAATAACGGGCTTATGACATCTCCAACAATGAGGATACTGGTGGATAATTTTTTGAAGGGCAAAAAGATTGCCTGTTTTTTCAAGGTGCTCTGCAATCGGCTTGTTTGCCTCCTCTGTTGAAAGGCCTGCAAACTGACCTGCCTCCTCGGTTAAATGACCTGTTGCGTCAACAGGAACAATAACGGGGATTTCGGGATAATTCTTGCAAACAACAAAGTCCTCAACACCGTGGCCGGGAGCTGTGTGAACGCAACCCGTGCCGCTTTCGAGTGTTACATGGTCGCCCACGATAACAAGCGATGTTCTGTCTATAAACGGATGCTGACATTTCATATATTCAAGCTCTGCGCCGTTTATTGTGCCGATTGTTTCATATTCGGCACCTCTTGCCTCCATAGCAGAAGCAACAAGGTCGGTTGCCATAACATAATATTCATCGCCGCTTTTAACGAGAGAATATTCAAAGGACGGGCCAACGCAGATTGCAACATTCGCAGGAAGAGTCCAAGTTGTTGTTGTCCAGATAACGAAATAGGTTTTGCTTAAATCAGCACCCATAGCGGTTAATTTGCCTAAATCGTCTGTTACATTGAATTTAACATAAATTGAGTGGCAGGGATCCTCTGCATATTCGATTTCCGCTTCTGCAAGAGCGGTGTTGCAGTCTGCACACCAATAAACAGGCTTTAAGCCCTTATAGATATATCCCTTTGAAGCCATTGAGGCAAAAACCTTAATTTGCTCCTCTTCAAAATCCTTTGTGAGAGTGATATAAGGATTATCCCATTCGCCGATAGCACCGAGACGCTTGAAGCTTTCGCGCTGAATATCAACGAAGCCAAGAGCGGTTTCTCTGCATATTTTACGAAGCTCCAAATCGGAAATATTTGTTTCGGCGGAAATATGAGCTTCCTTTCTTGCTTTGAGCTCCGTAGGAAGACCGTGGGTATCCCAGCCGGGAACATACGGGGATTTATAGCCCGTCATATTCTTATATCTTACGATAAAATCTTTAAGAGTTTTATTAAGCGCATGGCCGATATGAATATCTCCGTTTGCATAAGGAGGGCCGTCGTGCAAAACGAAAAGCGGCTTACCCTCATTATGCTCCATAAGCTTTTCATACTGATTATTATCATACCAGCGTTTAAGAATTTCCGGCTCACGCTGGGGAAGCGCGGCACGCATGGGAAATTCGGTTTTCATCATATTTAATGTATCTTTATAGTCCATCTTAATCCTCAACCTTTATTTGTTATATTTTGACTTATTTATATGTAATTATTTTCTTTTCTTTTTAAAAAATCCGTGGAATTTAAGGTCGTCTTCGTCGTCCTCATCCTCATCGGGAGGAATAAGGCTTATTTTTTCGTCTGTTCTCGGAACCTCGGATTTAACATTGAAAAAGCTTTCAAACGGAAGCTGACCGTCATTGGAAGACTCCTCCATTTCGGGCTCCTCGCTTATTTCGGGAACTGCCTGCTCCTCAACGGGAGTTACCGTGTCCTGCGAGAAGGCGTCTATCGCGGAATGAACATCTGCCTCGGAGTGCTCCTCCTCTTCTTCCTCTTCCTCATATTCATCTTCATCGGAAATCTCTTCAAGCTCATATTCAATTTCCTCCTCGGCAGGCTCCTCTTTGGGCTCATCCTCATCTGCCGTTATTTCCTCAAAATCCAAATCCTCTTCGGGCTCCTCGGAAGCTTCCTCTGCCTGAGGCTCTTCCTCGGGCTCTTCGATTTCTGCCTTTGTCTCTTCGATTTTAGCGGAAATATCGTCTATCGCCTTTTCGGCATTTTCTATTTTTTCTTCATATTCGTTGCTGTAATCTCCGACGGGCAAATCCATCATTTTTTCAAGCCCGTCAAGCTGAGCCTCATAAAGCATAACAAGCTGAGCCTTGAACGCCTCTGACTTAGCCTTTAATTCGGCGGTTAAGCTATCGTAATATTCCTTTTCCT
>JALEZT010000129.1 GCA_022772725.1 Eubacterium sp. | reverse complement strand
ATACTCTGCGCTGGATTCCTTTCGGCGGTTATTGCTCTATGGAGGGCGAAGAGGAGGATTCCGAAAATGAGGGCTCTTTCTCCAAAAAAAGCGTTCCTGCTCGTATGCTCGTTATCGTCTCGGGTGCGCTTATGAATCTTATTCTCGGCTTTACTATAATTCTTATAATTATATGCGGTCAAAACCTCGTCGGCACGGCAACTGTTGCCGAATTTGCCGATAACGCTTCAAGTCAGTCGAGCGGGCTTCAAGTCGGCGACACAATTAAGAGCATTGACGGTATGCGTGTTTTTACCTCAACCGATATTCAAACAGGCCTTAGCCGTTCAGCAGATGACACCGTTGTTATGGTTGTTGAAAGAAACGGCGAGAATAAGGAAATTAATGTTAAATTTGACACGGAGGAATACGAGGGTAAGCAGTTTATCAGTATGGATTTCTGGCTTTACGGAAAGGAAAAAACAGTTGGCAATGTTCTCAAAAACACCTGTCAGGTTTTCGTTTCGTTCACCCGAATGGTGTTCCTGTCCGTTCACGATATAATAGTCGGAAGATATGGGCTCAGTGATTTAAGCGGACCCGTCGGCGCCGTCTCCGTTGTTTCAACCGCAGTTAAAACAAATTGGAACTCAATGCTTCGCATAATGGCACTTCTGACAATAAATATAGGACTTTTCAACCTTTTCCCGATTCCTGCGCTTGACGGTTGGCGTTTCTTCCTCCTGCTCGGCGAGGGTATATTCAGGAAAAAGCTTCCTCCGAAATGGGAATACGGCATTAACGCGGCAGGGCTTGCGCTTTTGCTTCTATTAATGGTTGTTGTAACCTTTTCGGATATAACAAAGCTTTTGTAGACGGATTGAAAGCTTTTCAAAAATGTTTAAGTGGTGATTGATATGATTAATCGTAAAATAACTAAAAAAGTTAAAATAGGAAATATTTCTATCGGCGGCGGAGAGCCGATTGCCGTTCAGTCTATGCTCAATGTTCCCGCAAACGACATAAACGGCTCTGTTGAGCAAGCAAAGGAGCTTGCGGCGGCAGGGTGCCAAATAATCCGCTTTGCAATTCCGAATGAAGATGCACTTGCACTTATTGAGCCTATAAAAAAAGCGGTTGATGTTCCGCTTGTTGCAGATATTCATTTTGATTATAGGCTTGCATTAGGCGCGGCAGAAAGAGGAATAGACAAAATCAGAATTAACCCGGGAAATATCGGCGACGAGTCAAGAGTTAAAGCCGTTGCGGATATATGCAATCAAAAGCAAATCCCGATAAGAATAGGTGTAAACAGTGGCAGTCTTGAAAAGGAAATACTTGCAAAATACGGCTCGCCGACACCTGAGGCAATGGTTGAATCCGCCCTTTATCACGCTTCTCTGCTTGAAAAATTTGATTTTGACGATATCGTTATTTCAATAAAATCCTCTAATGTTCAAACAATGATTGAAGCCTATGAGCTTGCAAGCGAAAAATGCAATTATCCGCTTCATCTCGGAGTAACGGAAGCAGGCACGGAAAGAATGGGAATTATAAAATCCTCAATCGGTATCGGCTCGCTTTTGATGCACGGCATAGGCGACACTATAAGAGTCAGCCTTTCCGACGCACCCGTTAAAGAGATTTTTGCGGCGTTTGATATACTTAAAGCGGCAGGGCTTAAAAAGGATTGCCCATATCTTATTTCCTGCCCAACCTGCGGCAGAACAAAGATAGATTTAATCGGCCTTGCAAAGCAGGTTGAGGAACGCCTTAAAGACTGCAAAAAGCCAATAAAGGTTGCAGTTATGGGCTGTATAGTAAACGGACCCGGCGAGGCAAAGGAAGCAGATATAGGCATTGCCGGCGGAGATGGAAACGGTCTCATTTTTAAAAAGGGCGAAATATTAAGAAAAGTGCCCGAAAACGAGCTTCTTGATGAATTGATGAAAGAGATAGATAAATTATAATGGATTTGTTTAAAGATTATTTTTCGGAATATGTAAGTGAATTTCAGCTTTCAAGTCTT
>JALEZT010000116.1 GCA_022772725.1 Eubacterium sp. | reverse complement strand
ATTGTTATCGGCGAAACAGCAGAAATAGGCGACGATGTTATGATATATCAGGGCGTTACCCTCGGCGGAACCGGCAAGGATGTCGGAAAGCGTCATCCCACCATTGAAAGCGGAGTTATGATAGGTGCAGGAGCAAAGGTTTTGGGTCCCATAACAGTCGGCAAAAATGCAAAGGTTGCCGCAGGAGCCGTTGTTGTTAATGATGTTGAGCCAAATAGCACTGTTGTCGGCGTTCCCGGCTCGGTTGTCAGAATAGACGGAGAAAGGGTAGATGACCTTGACCAAATCCACATTCCCGATCCTGTTATGACCGCGATTAAAGAAAATCAAAGAAAAATTGAAGAGCTTGAAAAAATTTTAAAGGAGATGCAATAAAGTATGAAGGTTTTTAACACAATGTCAAGAACAAAGGAAGAATTTGTTCCCGTTGATGAAAACGAGGTAAAAATATATGCCTGCGGCCCTACCGTATACAATTATATTCATATCGGTAATGCTCGTCCGCTTTGCGTTTTTGATGTTTTGCGCCGTTATCTTGAATACAGAGGATATAATGTTAAATTTGTTCAAAACTTTACTGATATAGACGATAAAATCATCAAAAGGGCTAACGAAGAGGGCAAAACCTTTGAGGAGATTTCCGAAAAATATATTGAAGAGTTTTGGACTGACGCACACGGCCTTAATTTTAAGGACGCAACTGTTCATCCGAAGGCAACGGAAAATATTGATGAAATCATTGATATTATCAAGTCCCTTGAAGAAAAGGGCTATGCTTATGCCGTAAACGGAGATGTTTATTTCAGAACTCTTAAATTTAATGAATACGGAAAGCTTTCTCATCAGCCGATAGAGGATCTTGAAAGCGGTGCAAGAATTGCAGTCGGCGAGGTTAAGGAGGATCCACTTGATTTTGCGCTTTGGAAGGGTGCAAAGGAAGGGGAGCCCTATTGGGAATCTCCTTGGGGAAAGGGCAGGCCCGGCTGGCATATTGAATGCTCTGCAATGAACAGAAAGTATCTCGGCAACACAATTGATATTCATTGCGGCGGTCAGGATCTTGTTTTTCCGCACCATGAAAACGAAATTGCACAGAGCGAATGTGCAAACGGTTGCACATTTTCTAAATATTGGATGCACAACGGCTATATTAATGTTGATAATGTGAAGATGAGTAAATCACTCGGCAACTTTAAAACAGTTCGCGAAATAGCAGAGGTTTACGGCTATGAGGTTATAAGATATTTTCTTATCAGCTCGCATTACCGTTCTCCGATTAATTACAGTCTTGAAATTATTGAGCAATGCAAATCCGCTCTTGAAAGACTTTATACCTGCCGCGAAAGTCTTGACTTTGCTGTTAAAAACGCTTCTGTTGATAAGGCAGATAACGACGAGCTTTTGATTAATATGCTTGATGAAAGAAGAAATCAGTTCATCACGGCTATGGATGATGACCTTAATACTGCCGACGGTCTTGCCGCAATATTTGATTTAACAAAGGATATTAACACAAAAATTCTTGATAAGGGTGTTTCAAAGGCGGTTTGTGAGCACGCTGCATCGCTTTTTGACGAGCTTTGTGGAGTTTTAGGTATTCTTTATAACCGCAAGGAAAACTCCGTTGACAGCGAAATAGAGGCTCTTATTGAGAAAAGGCAGGAGGCTCGTAAAAATAAGGATTGGGCAACCGCAGATAAAATAAGAGACGACCTTAAAGCAAAGGGTATTATTCTTAAAGATACACCACAAGGCGTTACCTGGACAAAGGAATAATATAAATTTTAAATCCGCTTCCAAATGGAAGCGGATTATTGTTATGCTTTATTTCTTTGCCGTAAAGTAAAATTCAACTCCGTTTTCTTTATTTGCATATCCGTATTTGAATTTATGATGCTCTAAAATAACCTTCGAAACGGCAAGTCCCATGCCTGTTGAGTTATCCTTTCTTGATCTCGATTTATCCTCCTTATAAAACGCGTCCCACAAACTATTTTCGTTTTCTGCCTCAATTTGTTTACCCTCATTGAAAACGGAAACTTTAATTTGATTTTTGCTTTCCTCTGCCGTAATTATAATTTTTCCCTTGCAGGCAGTGTGCTTAACGGCATTTGAAATGAAATTATCTATTACCAAAGCTATAAGCTCTGCATTGCATTTTATGTTGCTTTTAACATTATCATTAATTTTCAGCTCAATTTCGTTTTCATTTATGAGACTGATATATTTTTCTGCTTCGTTATGTATTATCTCGGAAATATTACAGGGCTCTTTTTTGATTTTGCTAATAGACGCGATTTTACTGTACTGTAAAAGCGACTGAACAAGTCTATTCATTCTTATTGCCTCCGAATAAACAGAGCTGATATATTCTGCGTTTTTCTCGGGTGCAATATTTTCAATAACACATTCGCATTGATTTTCAATAACCGATAGGGGAGTTTTCAGCTCGTGCGCCGCCGCGCAGGCAAACATATATCTTGCTTCTTCAAGCCTTGAGCTTTCTTTTTTCTGCCTTTTAATGATAATAATCAGTGCAACATAAATAAGTGCGAAAACAAGCGTTTCCTCTAAAACAAGAACTATAAACTGATGGCTTTTTAACGTTTCCGTAACGGGATTTGTAGCCATTGAAACATAAAGCGTATATAATCCGTCTGCAAGCTCGATATATGAAATATCCGAATAACTGAGAAAATCAAAGGAGCTTACAGAATATGAGCCGACGTCATTTTTTATTCTTTGAATATTTTTATGTAATTTACTATCGTTATCCAAATCATAAAAATCACACCAGCTGTATCTTGTTGAATATGTAAAATCAACTGTTATATAATCCTCATCATTGCTGATAATGAATTCCTTGAATGTCCCGCATTCGCTTCTTTTGGTAAGAGTAAATGCAACGGGAACATTTTCGGAGTTAACAACCTTGTATTTCAACTGAGTTACATCACAGCTATTATTCGTTTTATCAAGAAAGCTTTTAATTTCTTTTTTTAAATCGTCGGTTAAATATTTCTCTAAAAATATTGTTTGGTCTTTATGCTCAAGGTCGTCAAATCTTATATAAGAACCGCTTTCAGCAACAATTTCGTTATTATCTCCTATAACTGCAATATAAAAAGCGGTATTCTTTGGAAGATTTCCAACTGTATTTGTGATTAAGCTTTCGGGCGTTTCCGCAGCATATTCAGAGTTTAATGAATAAAATAAATTGTTATAAAACTGAATAAATTCTGCATTGAGATATGTTTTGACTGATGAAAACAAAAAAGCATTTGAAGCTAAATAAGCAACAATAATTAATACCGTAATGCTGATTTCAAACTTTTTTCTCATAAATGCTACGCCTCCTCCATTTTATAACCCGTGTTATAAATTGTTTTAATTTGGATTGCGTTTTTACCGAGTGCCTTTCGTATAAGCTTAATATGCGTGTCAACAACTCTTGTATCTCCGTAAAAATCGTATCCCCAAATTCTGTTTAAAATTATTTCTCTGCTAAGCACAAGCCCCTTGTTTTCGGCAAGATATTTTAAAAGGCAGTAATCCTTGCCTGAAAGAAATATCTCCTCGTCGGATGAGTAAACCTTATGTCTGTTAAGGTCAAGCCTAATATTTCCGCAAATAAGAAGGTTATCATTAGTCAGTCCCTTACATCTTCTTATCATAGAAACGCATTTTTCATAAAGAACGGATAGGGGAAAGGGCTTAACGATATAATCGTCTGCACCGCTGATGAAGCCCTTTAAAATGTCTCTTTCTTCTCCGAGAGCGGATAGAAAAAGAATAGGAACGCTTTGAGATTTTCTGATTTCGCGGCAGGCTTCAATTCCGTTTAAAGCAGGCATCATAACATCAAGAATTATTAAATCATAGCTTGTGTATTCAGCCATTTCAACTGCCGTTTCTCCGTTATCAGCTAAATCCGTTTCAATGCCCTTTGCAGAGAAATAGTCCTTTATTGTTTCTCTTATTTTGATTTCATCATCTGCAACAAGTATTTTAAACATATTAATTCCTATAGCCTTTCCGGCTACAAATAGTTTATAAAAATTCCTAACGCCTTATTGTAGCCGGATAAGGCGTATAATGGGAATTTAGCCATCTCAAAATTATGCCTTTGACAAATTTTGAGGGGTTCGTTTGCGACTGCTCGCAGTGCGAGATGAAGGGAGCAAAAAGAACTGGCAGCGGTCAAAATTCCAATAGGAATTTTGGGTACCGCAACTGAGATACAATCGGGTTAGTGTGATTTTTCACACTAATCGCCTCCTTTTCGCTTTTAAAATATACCTTTAATTTGTGTTTCGTGTGTTTTAAATAAAAAAGAGCGCCCCGTTTGGAGCGCTCAAATTTTTGATTATTCAATCATTTCCTTCATTGAATACATACCGGCGGGCTTATCCTTTAAGAATAAAGCGGCATTAACTGCACCAACCGCGAAAACCTCTTTGCTTCTTGCGGAATGAGAAAGAGTTATGATTTCGTCTCTTCCTGCAAACATTATTTCGTGCTCGCCGACTATTGTTCCGCCTCTGACAGCATGCATACCGATTTCGTTTTTAGTTCTTTTCTCACGCTTTGAATGGCGGTCATATTCGTATTTCATCGGCTTATTGAGCTCCTCGCAAATAGCGTCTGCAAGCATAAGAGCGGTTCCGCTCGGCGCGTCAATCTTTTGATTATGGTGCTTTTCGATTATTTCAATATCAAAGCCGTCGCCCAAAACCTGAACTGCCTTTTTTGCAAGATTTGCAAGCAGATTAATTCCGAGGCTCATATTGTAGGTGAAGAAAACAGAAGTTTTTCTTGAAGCCTCTTCAATTTGCTTTTTCTGGCTTTCATCATATCCCGTTGTTGCTATAACAACAGGCATTGATTTTTTTACTGCAAAATCAAGCAAATCATTAAGCAGGGCAGGGTTAGAAAAATCAATAATTACATCAGCGTCTTCCTTTATTTCATCAAATGATGAATAAATAGGGAAGGAGTCGCTTTCGGTGTTTAAATCAATTCCTGCGGCAATACGGCAGTCATCACGCTTTGCAACGATATCTCTGATAACCTTTCCCATTTTGCCGTTTGCACCGCATAAAATAATATCAGTCATTTTAAAATTCCTTATATATTAATTACTTAATTAATCCGTATTCTTGAAGAGTTTCCTTCATAAGCTTTTTGTTTTCTTCTGTCATATCAATAAGCGGAAGTCTGCAATGGCCTGCGTTATATCCTATAAGATTTACTGCTTCCTTAACCGGAATGGGGTTAACATCGCAGAAAAGAGTTTTTGCAAGCTTCATATACTTATCCATCAAAGCCTTTGAACCTGCCTTGTCGCCGTCAAGATACTTTGCAACAATATCGTGTGTTTCCTGCGGACAAACATTTGAAAGAACGCTGATAACGCCCTTTCCGCCTCTTTCAAGAACATCATAAATTTGATCGTCGTTACCGCTCCAAATATTAAGATCATCGCCGCAAAGCTCGTGTACCTTTTCAATTTGGTCAAGGTTTCCGCTTGCTTCCTTAATACCGTTAACTCTCGGAAGCTTTGCGATTTCGGAGGCAGTTTCGGGAAGAATGTTTACACCTGTTATTGACGGAACATTATAAAGGATAATAGGCTTATCTGTTGCGTCGTGAATTGCCGTGTAATGCGCAATAAGACCTCTTTGGCTTGTTTTGTTATAATAAGGTGTAACAAGTAAAAGTGCGTCTGCACCGTCCTTGCATGCCTCTTGGCTGATTTCAATTGCACATGCAGTTGAATTTGAGCCTGTTCCTGCAATAACCTTGCATCTGCCGGCAACATAATCTATACACCACTTAACAACGGCAGTATGCTCAACAACACGAAGAGTAGAGCTTTCGCCGGTTGTTCCGCAAATAACAATTGCGTCTGTTCCGTTTTCTATCTGCCAGTCAATAAATCTTTCAAATTCCTTATAATTAACAGAGCCGTCTTCATTCATAGGTGTGATAATAGCAACTGCGGCACCGGTAAAAATAGGTTCCTTCATAATCATTTCTCCTTTTAAGTAGTATTAAAATCAATTAGTCCATATAGCCTTCCGCGCAAAGAAGCTCAGCAAGTAAAACACCGCCGCCTGCTGCTCCGCGAAGCGTATTGTGTGAAAGGCAAACAAATTTATATTGATATTGAGTATCCTCTCTAAGTCTGCCGATAGAAATCGCCATACCGTTTTCAAGCATTCTTTCGGATTTAATCTGCGGTCTGTCATCCTCAGTGAAATAGTTGAGGAATTGCTTTGGCGCAGAGGGGAGATCAAGCTCCTGAGCTCTGCCCTTGAAATTTTTCCAAATTTCAATCATTTCCTCTTTTTCCGGCTTTTTATCAAAGTTAACAAATACTGCGCCGAGGTGTCCGTTTGAAACGGGAACTCTTATGCATTGTGCGGTAAAGTTAGGCTTATCGGCAGGCTTAATTTCGGAGCCTTCGATTTTGCCCCAAAGCTTGAGCGGTTCTTTTTCGCTCTTTTCTTCCTCGCCGCCGATATAAGGAATAACATTATCAACCATATCGGGCCATGTTTCAAAGGTTTTTCCTGCACCGCTTATTGCCTGATAGGTGCAAACAAGAACATCCTTAACGCCGAATTTATCGTGAAGAGGGAAAAGAGCGGGAACATAGGATTGAAGCGAGCAGTTTGATTTAACTGCAATGAAGCCTCTTTTTGTTCCAAGTCTTTTTCTCTGCTCGGGAATAATATGAATATGCTCTGCATTAAGCTCCGGAACAACCATCGGAACATCGGGAGTAAAGCGGTTTGCGCTGTTGTTTGAAACAACGGGGCACTCGTGCTTTGCGTATTCCTCTTCAAGCTTTTTGATTTCGTCTTTTTTCATATCAACTGCGCAGAAAACAAAATCAACTATTGAAGTGATTTTATCAATATCTGCCGTTGCATCCATAACAACTATATCTTTAACCTTTTCGGGTATCTCTACATCCATACACCATTTTTTTCCAACGGCGTCTTCATATTTTTTACCTGCCGATCTTGAAGAAGCGGCAAGGCAAACAATATTAAACCAAGGATGATCGGCAAGAAGCGTAATAAAGCGCTGACCAACCATTCCCGTTGCGCCTACGATACCGACATTGTACTGCTTTTTCATAACTAATTTCTCCTTAAATAAAATTGTATCTTGTAAATCAAGACTCAATGCAATATAATATTATTGTTTTGTTTTAGATATAATATCACTTTATATACATATATGTCAAATAAAAATTACGGAGACTTTATGAAAACATCAGATTTTTTTTATGAATTACCCGAGGAGCTTATTGCACAAACACCTGTTGAGCCTCGAAATTCCTCGCGTTTAATGGTTTTGCACAGAAAAAACGGAGAGCTTGAACACAGAATTTTCAAGAATTTACCTGAATATTTAAATCCCGGAGACTGCCTTATTCTTAACGACACAAGAGTTATACCTGCAAGAATATACGGTGTTAAAGAAGAAACAGGGGCTGTTGTTGAATTTCTTCTTGTTGCTCAAAAGGAAAACGATGTTTGGGAATGCCTTTGCAAGCCGGGAAAAAGGGCAAAGATAGGAACGCGTTTCAGCTTCGGCGAGGGAAAGCTTATCGGAGAAATTGTTGATATTAACGAAGAGGACGGAAACAGATTTGTTAAATTCTCCTGCGAGGGCAGTATTTTTGCCGTTCTTGACGAAATAGGCTCTATGCCTCTGCCTCCGTATATTAAAGAAAAATTGCAGGATAATGAAAGATATCAAACTGTTTACAGTAAAGAGCTCGGCTCAGCCGCCGCGCCGACGGCAGGCCTGCATTTTACCCCCGAAATGCTTGAAGATATTAAAAAAATGGGTGTTAAAATAGGATATGTTACCCTTCATGTCGGCTTGGGAACATTCAGACCCGTTAAGGTTGACGATGTAACAAAGCATAAAATGCACACTGAGCATTATGTTATGCCGCAGGAAACCGCCGATTTAATTAATGAAACAAAGAAAAACGGCAAAAGAGTAATCTCCGTCGGCACAACCTCTTGCAGAACGCTTGAATCCGTTGCAACAAAAAACGGGAAAATCTGTGCTGACGAGGACGACACTTCAATTTTTATTTATCCCGGTTATGAATTTAAGTGCATAGATGCGCTTATAACTAATTTTCATCTGCCGGAAAGCACACTGATAATGCTCGTTTCCGCCTTTGCAGGCTTTGACAATATAATGAATGCATATAATACCGCAGTTAATGAAAAATACAGATTTTTCAGCTTCGGCGATGCTATGCTTATTGAGGATTAATTATGAAATTTAATGTTATAAAAAAAGACGGAGAAGCAAGGAGAGCTGTTTTTGAAACAGTGCACGGAACTGTTCAAACTCCTGCTTTTATGAATGTTGCAACGGCAGGAGCCATAAAAGGCGGACTTTCCGCAGACGATTTAAACGCCATAGATACTCAGGTTATGCTTTGCAACACATATCATCTTCATGTTAGACCGGGAGACGATATAGTTTACGATATGGGTGGGCTTCATAAGTTTACAAACTGGAACAAGCCTATATTAACCGACAGTGGCGGCTTTCAGGTTTTTTCGCTTGCAAAGCTAAACAGAATTAAAGAAGAAGGGGTTACCTTTCAGTCTCATATAGACGGAAGAAAAATATTTATGGGACCCGAGGAATCCATGCAAATTCAAAGTCATCTTGCTTCAACAATTGCAATGGCATTTGATGAATGTGTTGCTAATCCGTCTCCGTATAAATATGCAAAAGAAGCCTGCGAGCGAACAACGCGTTGGCTTGAAAGATGCAAAAAAGAGATGGACAGGCTCAATTCTCTTCCCGAAACAATTAATAAGGAACAGCTTCTTTTCGGAATTAACCAAGGCTGCACCTTTGATGATCTTCGAGTTGAGCATATGAAGCTTATTGCTCAGATGGATTTAGACGGATATGCAATAGGCGGTCTTGCGGTCGGCGAGCCTAAGGAGGATATGTACCGCATTATAAGCGCGGTAACGCCCTATGCGCCTGAAAATAAGCCGAGATATTTAATGGGCGTCGGAACACCGGGAAATATTCTTGAAGCAGTCAGCAGGGGAGTGGACCTTTTTGATTGCGTTATGCCGAGCAGAAATGCACGCCACGGTCATTTGTTTACACATTCGGGAATAATCAATATAAGCAATTCAAAATATGCAAGAGACGAAAGCCCGATTGATCCGGAATGCAGCTGTCCTGTTTGCAGAAATTACAGTAGAGGATATCTTCGCCATTTATTTAAGGCAAATGAAATGCTCGGTATGAGGCTTGCAGTTATGCACAATCTTTATTTTTACAACAATCTTATGAAAGAGATTAGATATAATATCGAGAATAACTCCTTTGAGGATTACAAAAATGAATATTGTGTTAAACTTGATGCAAGAATATAAAAAATACTTGCAATTTTACACATTTGTCTATATAATACAAATACTTAATAAAATTCGGAGGCTAACAAATGTTTGATTTTTTAACTTTTATTAATCTTATGGCTCCAACTCAAAGCGGTTCGGGCAGCACTAATTCATCATATTCCATTATTCTTATGATTGTTTTGATAGGTGTTATGTATTTCATTATGATTCGCCCGCAGAAAAAGCGCCAAAAGGAAGAGCAGGAGATGAGAAATTCTCTTGAAATAGGCGATGAAATCATCACAATCGGCGGAATTGTCGGCAGAGTTGTTACAATCAGAGAAGAGGATCTGATTATTGAAACAGGCGCAGACAGAACAAAAATGAAAATTCAGCGCTGGGCTGTTAACACCAACAAAACAAAGGTTGAGCAGCACAGAAAAGAGGTTGAAGCCGCAAAAGAGGCTGCAAAGAGCAAAAAGGAAAAGAAAGCCAAGGAAAAAGAAGCAAAGGAAGAGCCCAAGGTTCTTACCGATGATGATAACAAATAATTTAATATAAGTTATAAATTATTACTCCTTTGAATATCCTTTAATGGATAGCAAAGGAGTTTTTTTATGAAAAAAATTAAAACCTCGTTCGACAGGAATTTATTCATAAATTATTTTTTACGAATTATCTTATCATCTGCAATTTGCATTATATTGCTAAGCCTTATATCTTCTTTTGCAATTTATAAGCTTGATGCCGACATAATGTATCTTCAATACATATCAATTGTTGAGGTGCTTATAATATCCTCACTGACAGGATATATTTCCGTTAAGCCGTTTAAAAATAACGGATTTGTTCTCGGGGCAATATCGTCTCTTCCTTTAATAATCTATTCGCTTGTTAATCTGCTTGTTAATCATTCTAATGCGGTTATATTTATTGTTAAGATTGCTTTGGCGATAATTGCGGGTGGATTTTTCGGAATGTATTCCGTAAAAAATAATAAGAAAATAAGGATAAAATAATGGAAATTACCGAATTAACCGAAATAAAAGAAAAAGAACCTAAAAAAAGCCCTGCCGAAATTTTCAAGGAAAATAAAACTGCCTTTTATTCAGTCTTATTTTATACGGCGGGACTTTTATTAGGTGCATTTATCTATGTTAAATGCTCGGGAGATGCGCTTAACGAATTAATTAAAACGCTTAACAGTACGGAATTTCTTACTGCATTTATTAATAATTTAGGCTTTTATTTTTTAGTTTATGCAGTAACTGTTTTGCTCGGAATATGCCTTGTCGGCTTTCCTGTAATACAGATTATTCCGTTGGTTTTAGGTGTTCAATGCGGTCTTGAAACATCTTATTATTACATAAATTTCGGTGTTAAAGGCTTTGGATATAATCTTTTGATGATAGCACCGTTTGTATGCTCCTTTTTAACTTTAATCATATTTACTATCGAAATAAGCTATGAGTTAAGTAAAAGCATATATAACATTACGGTTAATAAGAATTTTGAAAGTGAGAAAATAGATTATAAAAAATATTTGAAAAAATATCTTATTTATGCGCTTATTGCCGTTGCCGTTGCACTTGTAAATTCAGGAGTAACTGCGGCTTTATCAGGCATTATTTCTATTTAAAATCCTTATTTAAAGGGTTGGAATCTATTGCTTTTTTGGCGGCGTCCTGCGTAATATGTGTGTAT
>JALEZT010000073.1 GCA_022772725.1 Eubacterium sp. | reverse complement strand
TAAATAAAAACCTCCTATTTTACTTGAAAGCATAGAAATACTGCGGATTTACTGACTGCATCCGAGCATTATTTTGCTTTCAGTTTGAACGCAATATATTAATATGCGCAAAATTATACGCAATAATTATAATTTATAATTTTAATCTTGTCAACTATAATTATGAATAATTTGTAAATTTTACAATTTGTTTTACAAAAAGACAATTTGTGTAAGAATTAACAAAAAAAGAGGCTGAAAAATCAACCTCTTTTAATGACAGATTATAAATGTTTAAGCTTATAATAATTATTCATATATATTAAATATTGCCTGCGCCTTTTCCTTAACCATATCGGCAAGATACTGCGGCTCAACAACCTTTATTTTATTTCCGAACTGCATAAGCCAGGAAACGAAGCCGTCTGAAACGGCAGCATTAATTTGCGTTTCAAAATGATTAATATCAACGGCAGTCAGCGGAATACGGGCTCCGAAGCGGTCAAGTATAGGCTCACGCATATCAAGCTCACAATTGAGGGTTACCCTATCAACCCGTCCGCTGAACATATTAAACATTTTTGATGAATAATCGGCAATATCAATTTTATCCTCATACTCACTGCATTCCCCGATAGGTCTTGCCGGGCATTTTAAAATTTGGATTTTACTCATTCTGTCTAATCTTAAATTCATAAGATTATCGTGGGAAGCCTTATTGCACACAAGATAATATCTGTCGTTCTTCCAAAGGAGCGCATAAGGAGAAACGATAAAGGTTTTGCTTGTGTAGGACTTTTTATTTTGCTTATCAATATTTCTTGTTTTATAAACAAATTTAACTGTTTCGTTATTGCGTATTGCCTCGTCAAGAGCGTCAATAATATAATAAATTTCCTCATTATCGCATTTATAGGTTTCCTCGCAATAAACCTGGGATTCAAGCTCCTGCGCCTGTTTTTCGGAAAGCAAATCCTTTAATTTGGAAATTAAGGAAGCGGTTTTATTAGGTGTTATAAAGCCGGCAGAATCAACCGCATCAACAAGCAGGCGGATTTCGGGAACCTCAAAGCTTCTTGATGAAATATAGAAGCCTTTTTTATTTTTAGTTGATGTTACAATTTCACATCCGATTTCATTAAGAGCCTTAACATCTGCATAAATGCTTTTGCGCTCACACACAACTCCGTCATTTTTCAGCAAATCAATAAGCTGAGTTGTTGACAAGGGATTGTCCTCATCGGAATATTTAAGAAGATATTTATAAACAAGTAATGTTTTAACCTTTGAGGTCTGCATAAAATCACCCACCTTTTAAAGCTATTATGATTTTATCACAGTTTACTTATTTTTTCAACTATTGAACGAAAAACGGGACAGCAGTTTTCACTACCCGTTGTTCCGTCCTCTGTTAAAACAACAATTGCATATTTGGGATTGCTATACGGATAGAAGCCTGCAAACCAAGTGTTGAGTACCTCTTTTCCGTTTTCATAAACCCCGCTTTGTGCGGTTGAGGTTTTGCCTGCGCTGTTATTATCATACTCGGCTGAGGAGGCGGTTCCGTTTGTTACAACATAACGCATATATTCTTGAAGCGTTACTGAGGTTTCCTGAGAAATTACGCGTGCTCCCTCTTCCCTATTTTCCGTATATGAAAGTGTGCCGTTTTCGTCTGCCTTGCCGAGAATAAATGATGGTTGATTATATATTCCGCCGTTTGCAATAGCGCAAACTGCCGAGCAAAAAGCAAGCGGAGAAGCGGTTAGGCTTCCCTGCCCGAATCCGAAGAGTGCCAAAAGCCCCTTTGATTCAAGCTCCGACGCAGACGGAAGATTTCCGTTATTGACAGTTATATTATCTGTTAATGAAACCTCCCCTCCGAAGCCAAAGGAGGAGGCGGTGCTTAAAAGTCTTTCGCTACCGAGCGTTAATGCAAGATTAACAAAATATGTGTTGCAGGAATTCGCAAGCGCTTCTTTCATTGTCTGTTTTCCGTGCGCCTTTTCGTGCAGGCAGGAAAAGGTTGTGTCTCCAACGGTTATACTCCCCGTGCAGTTGTATTCGGGATTGATATTATTTTCAAGCGCGCAGGCTGAAGCAATGAGCTTAAAAACTGAACCGACCGAATATGGATTTAACGATCTGTTCAAATAATCATTAGGAGTTGAATAAAGCGCAAGTATCTGCGAGGTTTCAACATCCATAACTACTACCGCGCCCTTTTTAATGCTCTGTGCCGCCTCCTCAACCGCCTGTTGAATATTTTCGTCAACGGTCAAAACGGTTCCCGATTTTAAATTATCAACGGTTTCCTCAACAGTTCCTGCGTCTCCTTCAAGTATTCTGCCCTTTGCGTCAACAGTAAAATTAATCTTCATTTCATAAGAAATTTCATCTGTGTTTTTAATCATTTTGCTCAAAAGACAATCATTTGATTTTGTTATTTCAAAAATTTTTATATATTTCGTGCTTGCATAATGTTGAATTTCTTTTACAACAGGCTTTCCGTTTGAGAGCTCCTCGGCGATTTCCTTTATTTCCTTTTGCGTAAAAAGCTTATTAAGCTCATTCATACAGTTTTGAGTAGGCTTTATTACGGCAACAAGCGTTTTCCTGTTGTTGTTAAGTTTATTCATATTGCGGTCATAGACCGTTTCAAAGAGTCGCGAAACAGTTAAGGAATAGCTGTTATAGCCTGAGGAAACGGTATAATTTCCCGAAAAAGTTATATATGCTATTCTGCCTATTGTTGACGCCAAAAGGAGCACAACGGCACACGAGATTGCAACTATTCTTTTCTGCATAAAAACACCCCCGTTTTATTATAAACAGGGGTGTTTGAATTAATCTCTTTTTCTTCTGAAAAGCGCGTTTGGGGAAATATCCTTATCGCATTTAAAGGAATAAACATCTGTTGCCTTATTTGCAACCGAGGTTTTCTCCTTATCATTTTCGTTATATAAATCCTCAACGGTAATTCTATAAGGCAGCTTAAAGGGCTCAACAACCTCGAGCTCCTCTCCCTCATAAAATCTGTTTCGTTGACAAACGGTTAATCTGCCGTTTTCGCAGGATTTATAAATTGCACAGACA
>JALEZT010000101.1 GCA_022772725.1 Eubacterium sp. | reverse complement strand
GCGCACTTAATTATTCGGGTGTTCACAGTATTGAATTTCCCGATAAAAATATAAATATTTCAACAAGCCCTTATTTTAATGTTGATTTATGGCAGGGCTTTAATGTAGAATATATCTATGACAGTGATATTCAAACTTATAATTTAACTGTTGAGGGAACCAACCTGTCCTTTAACTCAAATGATTTAAAATCCTCCTCTCAGCAGGATTTCATTTATAAAATAGATAAAAACGGTTATTATTTGCAGGGAGTAAGCAAATGGCTAAGTTAGACGAAGAAAAACTTAAAGAGCAAATAAAAGCACAAAGCTTTTCAAATGCTTATTTTATATACGGCGAGGAGTCCTTTTTAAAAGAATACTATGTCGGCGTGTTAAGGGAAAAGCTTGTTGATAAAGCGTTTGAGGATTTTAATCTCCATCAGTTTAACGGCAAAAAAACGCCCGTTGAGGAAATACTTAAGGACGCCGATATGCTTCCCATGATGGGCGGTTGTAATTTTATTCTTGTGTGTGATTATCCCTTTGATAAAAGCGATAATGACTGCAAAATAATTAAGGAATATTTAAGCGATGTTCCCGAAACAACCGTTATGGTTTTCTGGTATGATTCAATTGAGCCGGACATAAAAAAGAGCGCAAGGTGGAAGGGCGTTGAAGCCGCTTTTGCAAAGAACGGCTCATCTGTTTGCCTTGAAAAAAGAACAGAGCGCGATTTGGTGCGTGTGCTCGTCAGCGGCTGTAAAAAAAGAGGAGCCGTTTTATCGCAGGATAACGCTAAATATTTAATATCCGTCAGCGGAAGCGATATGAAAACGCTTCTCAATGAGGTTGAAAAGCTTTCCTCTTATGTAAACGGCGGAGAAATAACAAGAGAAATAATTTCCTCTCTTGCCGTAAAATCGCTTCAGGCAAAGGTTTTTGATTTGTCGCGTGAAATGCTTAAAGGCAATTATGAAAAGGCTTATTCCGTTCTCAATTCTCTTTTTGCTTCAAAGGAGGATCCTATCTCCGTTTTGTCTGTTATCTCAAATTGCTATGTTGATATGTATAGGGTTAAGTGCGCAAAAACCGCAGGGCTTTCATACGAGGATGTTGCAAATTATTATAATTACAGAGGCAGGGAGTTTGCTCTTCGAAACGCCTCACGCGACTGCGCATCTCTTTCTGTTAATCAATTAAGAAAATCTCTTGACGCACTTATGCAGGCGGATAATATGCTCAAGAGCACCTCCGTCAGTCCGCGAACAGTTCTTGAAGAGGTTATGGTTAAGCTTCTTCTTATTTCAAAAGAGGTAAGCTATGATTAAGATTAAAGAAGCGGTTATCGTTGAGGGTAAATACGATAAAATAAAGCTTTCCAATATATTAGACGCTTTAATTATCGAAACAAACGGCTTTCATATATATAAGGATAAGGAAAGGCTAAATTTCATAAGAAAGCTTGCCGATGAACGCGGAATAATCATAATTACGGATTCCGACAGCTCGGGCTTTCAAATAAGAAATTATATTGCCTGCGGTATCCCAAAGGACAAAATTAAGCATATTTACATTCCCGATATTTACGGCAAAGAAAAAAGAAAATCCGAGCCGTCAAAGGAGGGAAAGCTCGGCGTTGAGGGTATGTCCGATAAGCTTTTAAAGGAGCTTTTTGAACGGGCTCAGGTTGAATGTGATTTTTCCGAAAACCGTGAGCTTATAAGCAATTACGATTTGTTCGAAGCAGGCATATCGGGGTGTCCCAACGCTAAGGAAAATAAAAAGAAACTCCTGAAAGCTCTTAATCTTCCGGAGTTTCTTTCAACAAATTCTCTTTTAAGCTATCTTAATTCGGTTATGACAAAAGAGGAATTTTTCAATTATATAATAACTATTTGACTCCTTTGCTCTGTTCCGCAGGGCAAGGGTTTTTTATATCCCAAATTATATATATCGGTGTATTTACATTCTCTTTCAAAGCAGGGCAAAACGGAGCTTTCGCAGTCTCCTATGCGCGAAACAATCGGCTTTTGTGCCTTTTTCTTCATTTCCCCAAGCATTTCACGCCCCTTTTCGTTAAAGCCTAAAATGCGGATGTAGGGAGCATCTGTGCTTGAACCCTCTATTGAAAGAAAGGATCTTAAAACTATTCGCTTAATCCTTGAAAGCGTATATCTCTTTGATTTAATCAAATCATAAAGCATATCAAGGCTTTGCGCCTCTCTTGCCGCTTCGTAAATCCTGTTTTCAAGTCCTTCGGTAACATCTGCAATTCTTGCAAAGTCATCGCGGCTCATATTGCGAAGCTTATATAGTACGGCTTTTTCGCAGTTGTAAAGCGAAGAGATTTCATTTTCGTCAAGCGTTTTTCTTATTGCGGAGGCACTGTAATTTATATCGTCCGTGTCGTGCCCCTTTCCGATTCTCTTGATAACCTCAACGGGCAAGGAGGTTGCCTTTATATATTCAACTCCTAAAATATTATTTGGATAATCAAGAATTTCGCTTCCCGTTGCCTCTCTGCGTGCGGCAGGGTAGGAAACACCGCTTTTCATTTCAAACAGTATCTTTTCCTTTATATCATCCCTTTGAAGCATATTAGCCGTTTCAATAAGCCTCTCTGCGTCATCTGTTTCAGCCCCAAAGGCGATTTTATCCGTTATCCCCGTTGATTCAAGAAGCGAGCAGGCGGATTTTGCAAAGCCCTCGGCAGAAAGCGTTGATTGCTCACAGGGTAGCTCAATAACAAGGTCTGCTCCGTTTTTAAGTGCTGCTTTTGCTCTTTTAAATTTATCGTAAACCGCAAATTCGCCTCTTTGAACAAAATTTCCGCTCATACAGCAAATTATACCGCAGTTCTCCTTTTTAACACTGTCAATAAGGTATTTATGCCCTGCGTGAAAGGGATTAAACTCGCATATTATTCCTATATTCATAAAAAACACCTAAATTTTATAATATTACTTGACATTGACTAATTATATATATTATTATATAT
This sequence comes from Eubacterium sp., assembly GCA_022772725.1. Lineage (GTDB taxonomy): Bacteria > Bacillota > Clostridia > Oscillospirales > Acutalibacteraceae > Eubacterium_R. The sequence continues at coordinate 4,988 of JALEZT010000101.1, read as the reverse complement.
AATATAAAATAAATTGCAATATACGGAGGAAATATTTGTGAAAATTCTTGTTATCAACTGCGGCAGCTCCTCGCTCAAATTCCAGTTAATAAATATGGAAAACGAGTCTGTAATTTGCAAAGGAACAATTGAAAGAATCGGTCTTGAAATCAAGGGCGGCGAAAAAAACATTATTTATAAGGCAAATGGTAAAGAGCTTATTTTCGATAAGGAAAATAAAACCCATACCGATGCGTTTAATACCGTTATGGAGCTTATGACTCAAAGTGAGCTTAAAGTTCTTGATTCGTTTGATGAAATAGACGCAGTAGGCCACCGTGTTGTTCACGGCGGAGAAAAATATACTAAAAGCGTTCTTATTGATAAAACAGTTGAGCACGATATTGGAGAGTTCAAATCTCTTGCACCTCTTCATAATCCTGCAAACCTGCAAGGCTATGAGGCATGCCTTAATGTTTTAGGACCCAAGGTTCCGCAGGTTGCCGTTTTTGATACTGCTTTTCACAGCACAATGCCTCCAATGGCATATATGTATGCTCTTCCTTATGAGTATTACGAAAACTTCGGTATCAGGCGTTACGGCTTCCACGGCACCTCACATAAATATATCAGCCAAAGATGCGCTGATGTTATGGGCGAAAAGATAGACAGATTAAAAATTATTACCTGCCATCTCGGCAACGGCTCGTCAATTGCCGCAGTTAAGTTCGGCAAGGTTTTCGACACCTCAATGGGCTTTACTCCGCTTGACGGCTTTATGATGGGCACACGCTCCGGAGGAATTGACCCGTCTGTTGTAACCTTCCTTATGCAGAAATTAAGCTTAACTCCGAACGAGGTTGAGGAAATCCTCAATAAGCAGTCGGGCGTAAGTGCTATTTCCGGCGGTTATTCAGACGACAGAGATGTTGTTGCAAAGCAAAACGAGGGCGACGAAAGAGCAATTCTTGCCCACGAAATGCAGGCATATCAAATTGCTAAATATATCGGCTCCTATGTTGCTGCAATGAACGGCGTTGACGCAATCGTTTTCACAGGCGGTATAGGCGAAAACGGCTTCTGGCTTCGTGCAAAGGTTTGCTCGTATCTCGGCTATCTCGGAGTTAATATCAATCAATCAATTAACCAAAAAACCGTTAAGGGCGCAGAGGCGGAATTAACGCTTCCGTCCGATAAGGTAAGAGTATTTATCCTTGCAACAAACGAAGAGCTTATGATTGCAAGAGATACAAAAAATATTGTTGAAAATTTAAAATAAATAAGAAAAGGAGGAGTAATAATGCCTGAGATCAAATACGAAATCACAGAGCATATCGGAGTTATTTCCGAAACAGCAAGGGGTTGGACGAGAGAAGTAAATATGATTTCCTGGAACGGCCGTGAGCCGAAAATTGATGTCAGAGATTGGTCTCCCGACCATTCAAAGATGAGCAAGGGCTTAACCTTTACCAAGGACGAAATCATTGAACTCAAAAAACTTGTTGAAAAGCTTTGATTAAAGATAAGGGCAACTTAGCGGTTGCCCTTGAACTTTTGTTAAAATCTAATTTATTTTAGTTTATATATATTAAGGAAGTAAAGCTATGGAATGGACATCATTAAACGATTTAAGAGAAAAATATCTTTCATTCTTTGAAAGCAAGGGGCATTTAAGAATGCCGAGCTTTTCTCTTATACCAAATAACGATAAGAGCCTGCTCTTAATTAATTCGGGTATGGCTCCTATGAAAAAGTATTTTACGGGCGAGGTAACTCCTCCTTCAACAAGAGTTACCACCTGCCAAAAGTGCATCAGAACTCCCGATATTGAAAGAGTAGGAAAAACTGCTCGCCACGGCACTTATTTTGAAATGCTCGGTAATTTCAGCTTCGGAGATTATTTTAAGCACGAGGCAACAAAATGGGCGTGGGAATTTTGCACGGATGTTCTTGACATGCCTGTTGATAAGCTTTGGGTAACCATTTATGAAAACGATGACGAAGCGTTTGATATTTGGACTAAGGAGGTTGGCGTTGACCCGTCTCATATTGTAAGGCTCGGCAAAGAGGATAATTTCTGGGAGCACGGTCAGGGTCCCTGCGGTCCGTGTAGTGAGATTTATTTTGACAGAGGCGAAAAATACGGCTGCGGAAGCCCCGATTGCGGACCGGGCTGCGAGTGCGACAGATATACTGAATTTTGGAATAATGTTTTCAGTCAGTTTAATAATGACGGCAACGGAAATTACACAGAGCTTGCTCAAAAGAATATAGATACGGGAATGGGACTTGAACGCCTTGCCTGCATTATGCAGGGTGTTGATAATCTTTTTGAGGTTGATACCGTTCAAAATATAATGAAAAAGATTTCCGAGATTGCAGGCGTTAAGTATCACGAGGATGAGAAAAAGGATGTTTCTCTTCGTGTTATAACAGACCATATCCGTTCCTCAGTGTTTATGATTGCAGACGGCGTAATTCCGTCTAATAACGGCAGAGGCTATGTTCTTCGCCGTCTTATCCGCCGTGCGTGCCGCCACGGAAGGCTTTTAGGCGTTAATGAGCCGTTCCTTTATAAAGTAGTAAATACAGTTGTTGATGAAAATCTTTCCGCTTATGATTATCTTGATACAAAGCGCGAGCTTATCGTTAAGGTTATTCTTGCAGAGGAGGAATCCTTCGGCAAAACGATAGACAGCGGACTTGCTATGCTTGATGATTATGTTTCTAAAATGGAAGGAACTGTTTTCAGCGGCGACGATGCTTTTAAATTAAACGATACCTATGGCTTCCCGCTTGATTTAACAAAGGATATTCTTGAAGAAAAGGGAATAACCGTTGACGAGGAACGCTTTAACGAGCTTCTTCAAAATCAAAAGGATACCGCAAGAGCCGCCCGTAAGGACGCAGGCGCAGACGCTTGGAAGGGCTCTTCAATAAAGATTGAGGGAAGCGCAACGGAATTTTTGGGCTATACCGATTTTGAATGTGATGCAAAGGTGTGCGCACTCGTTAATGCAGACGGCGAGCTCGTTGATGCTCTCGGAGCAGGCGAGGAGGGCGCAGTTGTTCTTGACAGAACTGTATTTTATGCGCAGTCGGGCGGTCAGGTTGGCGACAGAGGCGTTATTACCTATAACGATAATTCCTTTGCAGTTGCCGACACCTCTAAAAATGATGATTCAATTTATTTCCATAAAGGCGTTGTTACAAACGGTGTCATCTCCGTTGGCGACAGCGTTAATGCTTCTCTCGATGCGGATTTCAGAAAATCCGTTATGAGAAACCACACCGCCGCTCATCTTCTTCAAGCCGCCTTGCGCAAGGTGCTCGGCAATCATGTTGAGCAGGCAGGTCAGCTTGTTAATGATAAAGAGGTTAGATTTGATTTTACTCATTTCAACGCTTTAACCGCAGATGAAATCAGCCAAGTAGAAGCAATTGTTAATGATTTCATTATGAGCGCATCAACCGTTACTATGCAGGAAATGGCTATTGAAGACGCAAAGAAAACGGGCGCAATGATGCTCTTCGGCGAAAAGTACGGAGATTTCGTAAGAGTTGTTAAGGCGGGCGAGCTTTCAACTGAATTTTGCGGCGGAACTCATGTTGCAAACAGCGGTCAGCTCGGCTTGTTCAAAATCACAGGCGAAAGCTCCGTTGCTTCGGGTGTAAGACGAATAACCGCCGTAACAGGTGCTAATCTTATTAACCTTGTTAATTCCTCGGATAAAACCTTAAAAACGCTTGCAGGCGTTCTTAAAACCTCCGAGAGTGAGGTTGAAAGCAAGGTTGAGGCAGTTGTTGCCGAAAACAAGGCTAATGAAAAGAAAATTTCCGCTCTTAATTCGGAAATAACAAAATTAAAGAGTGCCGATTTATTCAGCAAGCCACTTGATATTAACGGCCTTAATGTTTATATCGCAAGGCTTGAAGGCGTAACTCCCGACGCGCTCAGAAAAATGGGCGATGAGCTTAAAGAAAAGGGAGAAAGCACAGTCGGCGTTATTGCAGGTGTAAACGGCGAAAAGGCTTCAATAGTTGCAGTTTGCGGAAAAGAAGCAATTGCAATGGGTGTTAAAGCAGGAGACCTTGTTCGCGAAACCGCAAAGCTTGCAGGCGGTGGCGGCGGCGGTCGTCCCGATTCCGCTATGGCAGGCGCAAAGGATTTGTCAAAGCTTGATTTTGCGCTCGAAAGTGCACCGGAAATAGTCAAAGGCTTAATTAAATAAAATCGAAAGGCTGATGAAAAGATATGTGTTTGTTTTGCGAAATAATTAACGGAAATATTCCAAGCACAAAGGTTTATGAGGACGATATGATTTATGCTTTCAGAGATATAAATCCCGTTGCGCCCGTTCACGTGCTTGTTGTTCCTAAAATTCATATTGATTGCGTTAATGATGTTACTGCCGAAAACAGTAAATATGTTGCGCACATATTTGAAAAAATTCCCGAGATTGCAAAAAGTGAGGGCATATCATCCTATCGCGTTATAAATAACTGCGGAAAGGATGCCGGTCAAACCGTTATGCACCTTCATTTTCATATCATCGGCGGTGTTGAATTAGGAGAAAAATTATTATGAGTGATACCTATACCTTAAAAATAGCAGGAATAGAAAGGGAATTGCAGAAATTTCCTGTCAGCGATAAATTAGATATTGCGGCATTTATTCTTTTCGGAGATGTTGAATTAACCGAAAGATGCGCCGCAGAGCTTATAAAAAAGTCTCCCGAGTTTGATTACATAGTAACTCCGGAGGCTAAAAGCATTCCGCTTGCCTATGAAATGAGCAAGCAGAGCGGTAAAAAGTATATTGTTGTTCGCAAGGGCGTTAAGGTTTATATGGATAATCCCGTTAAGGTTCCCGTAAACTCTATCACAACGCAAAACACACAGTATCTTTATCTCGGCCATGAGGACGGCGATTTGCTCAAAGGTAAGCGCGTTCTTATCGTTGATGATGTTATTTCAACAGGCGAATCAATCGAAGCAGTAAAAAGGCT
>JALEZT010000098.1 GCA_022772725.1 Eubacterium sp. | reverse complement strand
AAAGCATCAAAAATGCTTGGAGTAAAGATGAGATTTGGCATCTTGAGATGGCAGCCTTGCTGACGCAAGGCAACAGCGAAAGCGACAAATATCGCTTTAATACTGCATTTTTGACGGGTTCGGATTATTACCGTTACCCTAGCCTTCTTATATATTCAAAGGTTTCCTTTTCGCCCTTTTCTTTGAGCATTATCAAACATTCTTCAAGCAATGCCGCCGTTTTCGGATGAATGATAATTCTGTCCTTTGCTCTTGAAAAGTATTCAAGCGGATGAGCGTCTGTGTAGCTTTTGCCTTGATATATTTTGCTTGCGGCAACTCTGTCGCAAAACATTTCCTTAAAATATTTCATCGGCATTTCAACGGGCTCCATACGCTTTGTTTTAACATTATAATCCATCCAATATTCATAATGGTGCCTGTTTCTGCCCTTGTGATGAAGCCAAGCCGAAGAATATCCCTTTTCGTTTCGCTCCGCTTCGTTTGGGCTTCTTGTGCCTAAATAATATTTTGCGCCGGGAATAAATTCCGTAGGCGAATATTTTGATAAATCGTGCGTTAAGCCCTGAAAGGGTATTCCTGCCTTGAAGCAATGCTTCATAACTCTGTGGCGGTGCTTTGTTATTGTTATAAAATGTTTTATGGGATGAGACATTTGCAATACTTCCTAATAAAATAAGCTTGTGCTACAATACACAAGCCTATCTTAACACTTTATTATTAACTTGTCAAAGATTAAGGTATATCTTTAATCCCTTTTATAAATATCTCTTGTGTAAACCTTATCCTCAACATCGCTGAGCTCGTCGCTCATTCTGTTTGCAATAATAACATCAGAGCGTTTTTTGAACTCTTCAAGGTTGTTTACAACCTCGTTTGAATAAAATGAGGAGCCGTCTTCAAGCGTTGGCTCATAGATAATAACCTGTGCGCCCTCGCCCTTAATGCGCTTAATAACGCCCTGAATGGAGCTTTGGCGGAAATTATCGGAATTTGCCTTCATAGTCAGCCTGTGAACGCCAATGGTAGCCGGCCTGTCTTGGCTGTGGTGTGCCTTTTCAAGAACACGCTGGGCTATGAAATCCTTTCTTGTTGTGTTTGAATCAACAATAGCCTTAATAAGATTTTCGGGAATATCCTCATAATTTGCAAGAAGCTGCTTTGTGTCCTTGGGCAAGCAGTATCCGCCGTAGCCAAAGGAGGGATTGTTGTAATGAGTGCCTATTCTCGGGTCAAGACCGATTCCCTCAATAATCTGCTTTGAATCAAGACCGTGCATTTCGGCATAAGTGTCAAGCTCGTTAAAGTAGCTAACGCGAAGCGCAAGATATGTGTTTGCAAAAAGCTTAACTGCCTCTGCCTCCGTGGGCTTTGTCAGCAGGGTGGGTATGTCCTTTTTGATTGCGCCCTCTTGAAGCAGATGCGCAAAGGCGCCTGCCGCCTCTTTAAGCTCCTCGTTGTCCTCGGGAGCACCAACGATTATTCTGCTTGGGTAAAGATTATCGTAAAGCGCTCTGCCCTCGCGCAGAAATTCGGGGCTGAAAAGAATTTTTGCGCCCTTGTGCGCTTCAAGCATGCTTTCGGTAAAGCCAACGGGAACGGTTGATTTAATAACCATAACCGCATTCGGATTAACCTCTGAAACAAGATTTATAACCGATTCAACAGAGCTTGTGTTGAAATAGTTTTTGTTGGGGTCGTAATCTGTTGGAGTTGAAATAACAACAAAATCAGCGTTTTTATATGCTTCCCTCGCGTCTGTTGTTGCAGTTAAATCAAGCTCCTTTTCTGCAAGATATTCGGAAATTTCTTTATCCGCAATCGGAGAAATCCTATCATTAATAAGCTTAACCTTTTCCTCAACAATATCAACGGCATAAACCTTATTGTGCTGAGAAAGAAGAATGGAATTGGAAAGTCCAACATATCCCGTGCCCGCAACGGCAACGGTAATTTTCTTTTCAGACATTTTAGTTTCCTCTCTTATAACATTATAAATCCGTATAATTTTTTATACGGATTTCAGACTGTCGATAAAGTGGTCTGAACCACGCCGAAAAAAATAATTAATCGGCTCGTAGTGGCAACTGCGTCTGTCGCAAATCTCGTAGGGGCGAACTGCGTTCGCCCGCAAATAATAAAGCACCAAACTATTTTAAAAGTGGCATAAACATCGAATTTATGCCGCTTTTGGCGTTTTTTGTTTTTTGCTCGGGGGCGGTACCATCGTACAGCTCCCACTCGCAAAAAAACAAAATTCAGCTCCATTTCTCGAAGTTTGCCGGCTTGTTTAGCTCTATTATATTATTTCTTTTTGAATTTGTCAAAAAAGCCCTCTTTTGCAGGATTTTTCGGCGGAGTGTAATCCTTGTCAAACTGCATAAGAAGTTCCTTTTGCTCGTGTGTAAGTGATTTCGGAATATCAACTATTATGCGCACAAGCTGGTCGCCTCTGCCAACGGAGTTGAGCCTTTGAATACCCTTGCCTTTAAGCTTGAAAACATCGTTTGGCTGTGTTCCGGCTGGCATTGTGTATTTAACATTGCCGTCAAGCGTGGGCACTTGAAGCTCTGCGCCCAAGGCTGCCTCAACAAATGAAACATGCTTTTCATACCAAACATTATAGCCGTCTCTCTTAAAGTGCGGATGAGGCTTAATATCAACAACAACCTTTAAATCTCCGGCAGGTCCGCCGTTAAAGCCGCTGTCGCCATAGCCTCTCATATTAATAATTCTGTCTTCATCAATACCGGCAGGGATATCAACGGTAATTTTATTTTTGCGTCTAACCTTGCCCTTGCCTGCGCATTTCTGGCACGGATGCTCAATAATCTTTCCGCGTCCGCCGCAGGTTGAGCAGGTGCGCTGTGTGCTCATAACGCCGAAAGCAGTTCTGCTTTGAACATTAACAACACCGCGTCCGCCGCAATCGGGGCAGGTTTTCGGCGAGGTACCCTTTGCCGCACCTGTTCCGCCGCATTCACTGCAATCCTCAATTTTCGGAACCTCAACCTCTTTTTTACAGCCCTTTGCCGCTTCCTCAAAGGTAAGCGAAACAGTAATCTGAATATCCCGTCCGCGCTGAGGAGCATTCGGATTTTTACCGCCGAAGCCGCCAAAGCCGCCTCCGAAAAATGAAGAGAAAATATCGCCCAAATCTATGTCGCCGTCAAAGCCGTATCCGCCTGCACCGCCCTGACCCGCGCCGTAATTCGGGTCAACGCCTGCAAAGCCGAATTGGTCATATCTTGCCTTTTTCTGTGGGTCTGATAAAACCTCGTAGGCTTCGTTACATTCCTTGAATTTTTCCTCTGCTTCCTTATCGTCGGGATGAAGGTCGGGATGATATTTTTTTGCCGTTTTTCTGTATGCTTTTTTTATCTCGTCGTCCGAAGCACCCTTTTGAACTCCGAGCACCTCGTAATAATCTCGCTTTTCTTCGGCCATATTGTGCCTCCGTATGTTTATAATAATTAGATAAAAGGGTGGCGGCATACAACCCCGCCACCCTTTTATCTGTTAGGGGAGAAAAATGGAAAACAACTAATACCTGTTTTTTATCAGTTGTCGTCAACCTCTGTGAAATCAGCGTCTGTGTAGCCGTCGCCGCCTGCCTGTGCGTTCGGGTCTGCGCCGGGAGCACCCTGTGCGTCTGCGCCCTGAGCCGCCTGTGCAGCCTGATAAAGCTTCTGTGAAACCTCATAGAATTTGTTTTGAAGGTCATCCTGTGCTGATTTAATAGCGTCTGTGTTGTCGCCGTTTAATGCCTCTTTAAGAGCGGCAACCTTTGTTTCAAGAGCTGATTTATCGTCTGCGGTAAACTTATCTCCGTTTTCGGAAAGAAGCTGCTCTGTTTGATAAGCAAGCTGCTCTGCATTGTTTTTGAGGTCAACTGCTTCTCTCTTCTTTTTATCCTCTTCTGCAAACTGCTCTGCTTCCTTAACAGCCTTTTCAATATCCTCCTTGCTCATATTTGAGGAGGCGGTAATGCTGATGTGCTGCTCCTTGCCTGTTCCAAGGTCCTTTGCGGAAACATGAACAATGCCGTTTGCGTCAATATCAAAGGTAACCTCAATCTGCGGAACGCCTCTTCTTGCAGGAAGAATACCGTCAAGATGGAACATACCAAGAGTTTTATTGTCCTTTGCAAACTGTCTTTCGCCTTGAAGAACATGAACCTCAACAGATGTTTGGTTGTCTGCCGCAGTAGAGAAAATCTGTGATTTCTTTGTAGGAATAGTTGTGTTTCTTTCAATGATAACGGTGTTTACTCCGCCCATTGTTTCAATACCGAGCGAAAGGGGAGTAACATCAAGAAGAAGAAGTCCTTTAACATCTCCGCCGAGAACACCGCCTTGAAGAGCCGCACCCATAGCAACGCACTCATCGGGGTTAATGCCCTTGAAGGGCTTTTTGCCGCTGAACTTTTCAATTGCTTCCTGAACGGCAGGAATACGGGTTGAACCGCCAACAAGAAGAACCTTGTCAATTTCGCTCATTGAAAGTCCGCTGTCATTCATAGCCTGGCGAACGGGGCCCATTGTTGCTTCAACGAGGTCTGCGGTCATTTGGTTAAACTGTGCCCTTGTAAGAGTGAGCTCAAGATGCTTCGGGCCTGTTGCGTCCTGAGTGATGAACGGAAGAGAAATCTGTGCGGTTGTCATACCGGAAAGGTCAATTTTTGCCTTTTCAGCCGCTTCCTTAACTCTCTGCATAGCCATCTTATCGCCTGAAAGGTCAATGCCG
>JALEZT010000094.1 GCA_022772725.1 Eubacterium sp. | reverse complement strand
TCGGAGAAATTATGGCTGAAAGCGTTGTTGATTTCTTTACAAATCCCAAGTCAAAGGAGCTTATTAAAAGTCTTGCAGAGGCAGGAGTTAATATGCAGTCAAATACCGTTATTAAGGATAACCGCTTTGAAAATAAGGTTTTCGTTTTAACGGGAACGCTTCCAACACTAAAACGCTCAGAAGCGTCTGCCATAATTGAAAGCTTCGGCGGTAAAACCTCTTCAAGCGTTTCCAAGAAAACGGATTATGTTCTTGCAGGCGAAGAGGCAGGAAGCAAGCTTGATAAGGCTAATGCGCTCGGAATTAAGGTTATTAGTGAAGCGGAATTTAAGGAAATGATTCAATGAGAGAGTTTAGAAAAAAGCAAAAAGCTTTAAAGAGAATAATGCACGCGCTTGTTATAATAGGCGTTGTGTTTATACTTGTTTATATCGGTGTTCAGCCAACTGTTGCAGAGCTTAGCTCAAAGGCGGCGTTAATTTGCAGTTATATTTGCGATTTCCTTGTTATTGCAAATATGGTTGTTGTGTTTATCTACTATACGAAATACGGAAAAACAGACGCGTTTCTTGAAAGAACAGAACACGAAATTTCCGATTGCGGATACTATTTCACTAAAAGCAGTAAGAAAACCGTTTCCGATTTTATAAGTGAGGCTGAAAGAAGCTTTAAGTATGACGGCTTTGCAGTTCAAAATAATGTTGAAATAGACGATTTGGATTTTGCGTTTACCGCCTTTAAAAGCAAGGAATTTTATTATTTTGCAGATGTTGAGGATTTAAACAGAGACGATGTAACCGCTTATACGGATGTAGTTATCAACGATATTGCGGTTCATAATTTAAAACGCTCGGGAAACGGCGTTATCTGCTTTGTAACCGATAAAGCGCAGGAGGGTGCAATTGCTCTTTCAAAAATGATAACTCCTCTCGGCAAAAAGGAGCAGATAAAAATTGCAATAGCAATCGTTGAGCCCGAAACCTCAAAATGCTATTTCCTCGGAAATATGCAAACAAAGTGTCAGCAAATGATTGCAAATTATATACTTAAAACTCCCGTTCCCATTCCCGATGAGCTAAAAGGAAAGGAGCGGCTATCGTTTCAGTCGGAGCTTGAAGAAAAGATGAAGGATTTTTCCGCAAAGGAATTTCTCAATGGAACATTTTATGTGCATTAAGGAGTATACAATGACAGATAAGGTTTTAGAATATCTTAATTCTCTAAAAGATAAAAAGGTTGCATTCGTCGGTATGGGAGTTGCAAATGTTCCCTGCGCCGAATGGCTTGCAAAGCACGGAATATGCGTTTATGCCTGTGATAAACGCGATAAGGAATATATAGGCGCAGATATTTGCAAACGCCTTGAAGAGCTTGGGGTTAATTTTTCCCTCGGAGAAAGCTATCTTGATGTTCTTCCCGATATGGATATAGTTTTTCGCTCGCACGGCATACTTCCTTTTCAAAATAAATGGATAGGCGAGTGTATAGAAAGAGGTCAAAGGGTAACAACCGAAATGGAGGTCTTTTTCAGCCTCTGCCCGTCAAAAATCATTGCCGTAACAGGCTCAAACGGAAAAACAACAACAACAACTCTTATTTCAAAAATGCTTGAAGCAGAGGGCAAAAAGGTTTATCTCGGCGGTAATATCGGCAAGGCGCTTATGCCTGCCCTTGAAGAGATAACCGAAAATGACTGGGCAGTTGTTGAGCTTTCATCATTTCAGCTTTTAACCATGGGCAATATGGCTTCAAAGCCCGATATCGCCGTTGTTACCAATATTGAAAGCACTCATCTTGATCATCATATAAGCCTTGATGAATATGTTGACGCTAAAAGAAATATTCTTATCTATCAAAGTGCCGATGCCCGAACTGTATTAAATGCAGATTGCGATTATTCAATCGGTTCAAGAGTTTATCACGATATGAGATATGATGTTCGCGGAAGGCTCTATCAGTTTTCAATTAAGCACCCTGTTGAAAACGGTGCATATATGGATGAAAACGGAGATATAGTATTTTGTGAAAATTCATCAAAAACAGTTATTATGAATAAATCGGATATAAGAATACCCGGTATGCACAATGTTGAAAATTATTGCACCGCAATAAGTGCCGTTTGGGGACTTGTTAAGCCTGAAACAATTAAAAGAATAGCGCAAACCTTCGGAGGCGTTGAGCACAGAATTGAATTTGTTAGGGAGTTCAAGGGCGTTAAATATTATAACGATTCAATTGCAACCTCTCCGTCAAGGGTTATCAGCGGACTTAAAGCCTTTAATCAAAAAATAATTATGATTTGCGGAGGCTCCGATAAGGGAAATGATATGAGCCAAATGGTTCCGTATATTCTTGAAAAGGTTAAGCTTCTTGTTTTAAACGGCGCAACGGCAGATAAAATTTGTGAAGCTGTAACAGCTTCTCCCGATTATAAAAACAGTTCGCTTGAAATTGTTAAAACAGACACGATGGAAAACGCATTAAATATTGCAAAGGAAAGGGCGGTCAGCGGAGATATAGTTTCGCTTTGCCCTGCCTGTCCTGCGTTTGACCAGTTTAAAACCTTTGAATACAGAGGTAGAAAATTTAAAGAATTAGTAAACGGATTTGAAGAATGATGGATATTGTTAATTTGCTTAAAGATTTAACCTCCTGCTCCTGCACCTCGGGAGCAGAGGAAAGAATAGCCGATAGGCTTAAAGATTATCTTTCTGCCTATGGAGAAGTTCAAACAGACGCTCTCGGAAATGTTTTCTGCACCTTCGGAAGCGGTTATCATTTTTTGCTTGATGCACATATAGACGAAATCGGCTTTGCCGTTACCTCTGTTACGGAAAACGGCTTTCTTAAAATTTCGAATATAGGCGGAATTGACAGAAGGCTTCTTTTGGGCAGCGAGGTTACCGTTCACGGAAAGGAGGAGCTTTTCGGCGTTATTTCAACGCTTCCTCCGCATCTTATGAAGGATGCAGACGGCAAGAAGGTTCCCGAAATATCGGAGGTTTCGGTTGATATTGGCTTGAACGCAGATGAAGCAAAAAGGCTTGTTCCCTTGGGAAGCAGAGTAACCTTCAAAAAAAGGTTTGATACTCTTCTCGGTAACTGCGTTGCTTCAAATTGCCTTGACGACAGAGCAGGCGCCGCCTCAATCCTTTTGGCGCTTGACGAATTAAAATCTCTCCCAGTAAAAATTACGGCAATGTTCTCCGTTCAGGAGGAGGTTGGCACAAGAGGTGCAAAAACGGGACCGTTCGGAAAAAATATTGATGAAGCCATTGCAGTTGATGTTTCGTTCGGTTATACTCCGAATTGCAGTAAGGAGGAATGCGGCGAGCTTTCAAAGGGTGCTATGATAGGGATTTCTCCTGCGCTAAGCAGTGAAATTTCTCACACCTTGATTGATATTGCCGAGAAAGAAAATATTCCTTATCAAACAGAGGTTATGAACGGCAGAACGGGAACAAACGCAGATGTTATCAGTCTTTGTGAGGGCGGAATAAAATGCGGTCTTATTTCAATTCCGCTTAGATATATGCACACTCCCGTTGAGGTTATCTGCACAGATGATGTTTTGAGCGTTACAAGGCTTATCGTTTCTTATATCAAAAGAAAGGCAGGCGAGATAAATGCTTAAAGAATTATGCCTTTTAAACGGAGCTTCGGGCAGTGAAAATGCGGTAAGAGATTTTGTTATATCTCAAATAAAGGACCTTTGCGAATATTCGATTGACCCTCTCGGCTCTGTTATTGCGTTTAAAAAGGGCAAAAAAACACCCGATAAAAAGATTATGCTCTGCGCCCATCTTGACGAGGTAGGCTTTATAATCAATTATATTACCGACGACGGCTATTTAAAATTCAGCACAGTCGGCGGCATAGAGCCCTCTGCTATTATCGGCAGAAGAATTTCCGTTAACGGCTTAAAGGGTGTTATAGGCTCAAAGGCGGTGCATCTTTTAAAGGATAGTGAAAAAAAGGAAATGCCGTCTGTTTCTGATTTGTTTATTGATATAGGTGCAAAAAGCAGGGAGGAGGCGCTCAAATATGTGTCTCTCGGCGATTATGCTTATTTTGAAAGTGATTATTGCGAGTTCGGAAACGGCTATTTAAAAGCAAAGGCGCTTGATGACAGAATAGGTTGTATGCTTTTAATTGAGCTGATAAAGTCCGATTTGGAATATGACGCTTATTTTTGCTTTAATGTTCAGGAGGAGGTCGGTTTAAGAGGCTCGGCCTGCACGGCTTATTCAGTTAAGCCCGATACCGCTCTTATCCTTGAAGCAACAACCGCCGCAGATTTAGATGGCGTAACGGGTCAGGATAAATGCTGCGTTCTCGGTAGCGGTCCCGTTGTTTCCTTTATGGACGGCAGAACGATTTATGACAAAAAGCTTTATGACTCTGCTTTTAAAACGGCAGAGGATAATAATATAAAAATTCAAACTAAAACTAAAATCGCAGGGGGAAACGACGCAGGTGCGATTCAGTCAGCCGCAGGCGGAAGCAGAGTTATTGCGGTTTCGCTTCCTTGCAGATATATTCATTCTGCTTCAAGTGTTGTTAAAATCAGCGATATTGAAGAAACAAGAAAATTTTTAAAGGTGTTTATTAATAAGCTTTATGATTGAAAAGGTTGCAGATATTGATGAATTAAAGCCGTTTGATAATTCGGATTTGTTTTTTGTACGAATAATGTCTCTTGCAAAGGCATACGGCTGTTAAAAACCGATTGCACGTTTATACAGACAAATTGATGATAATGATAAAATTACTGCTATTGCCTCGTCTCTTGACGGAGATATAACTCTTTGTGTTTCAGACGGATATGACAAAAATGAGCTTTCCGATTTCTTTAATATGCTTGGATATTCAACTCTTCTTTGTGATTCCCGTTTTGAAATGGGCAGTCATTTCCAAGAGGGAGCGGTTATGAACTCCTCAAAAAAATTTGAGGTTGAATGTGATTTTACCGAAATAGACGAGTATCCCCATTTGTTTGATTTGTATAATTTTATTGATTATCCGCAAAATGATTTTCAATCGTGGTATGTTGATATAAGCCACAGAATACGCCATAGCTGCGCGAAGGCGGTGTCTTTAAACAGGGACGGAGAAATTGTTTCGTCTGCTGTTTTATCGTCAATATACGGCAATGACGCCGTTATAACCGCCGTAAGAACCAATCCGCAGTACAGAGGAAGGGGCTGCGGCTCAGCACTCGTCAGCGCATTGTGCGCAGAGGTTACGGGAACGGTTTATTTAATGCGTGAGGAAAATAAAAACGAAGCCTTTTATAAAAGATTAGGCTTTGAAAATTGCGGAAAGTGGAGAATATATAAATGATTCCTTTTTTTAAAATAGATGAAAAAATTGAAAGGGCTTCCGATATAGCACTCAAAAAGGCTTCGGAGCAGTTCAAAAAAATTGATGAGATAACGGAATATAATCAGTTAAAGGTTCTTTCCGCATTTATAAATAACGGCGTTTCCGAAAGTCATTTTGTTTCAACAACGGGCTATGGCTACGGAGACAGAGGCAGAGAAACTCTTGATAAAATTTGGGCAGAGGTTTTCGGTGCAGAGGATGCTTTGGTTCGCCATAACTTTACCTGCGGAACGCATACGCTTGCAACCGCGCTTTTCGGTGTTTTACGACCGGGAGATAAAATGCTCAGCGTAACGGGCACTCCGTATGACACAATTCACAATGTTATCGGTATTTCGGGCAGCGGAATGGGCTCATTAAAAGAGTTTGGTGTTGCGTATGATGAAGTACCGCTTAAAGATGACAGGCTTGATTATGAAGCTATCGAAAAGGCTGTTGATGAAAGCGTAACAATGGTTTATATTCAGCGAAGCCGAGGCTATGAGCTTCGGCCAAGCCTTTTGATTGAAGAAATCGAAAGGGTTGTTAAAATAGCAAAAAAGAAAAATCCGTCTGTTATCGTTATGGTGGATAACTGCTACGGTGAATTTGTTCAAAAAAAAGAGCCCTGCGATGTAGGTGCAGATCTTTGTGCAGGCTCTCTTATCAAAAATGCAGGAGGCGGAATTGCCTCAACAGGCGGCTACATAGCCGGCAGGCACGATTTGGTTGAAAAATGCGCTTACAGATTAACAACGCCCGGACTGGGCAAAGAGGTTGGAGCAACGCTTGGGCATAACAGAGAGCTTTATATGGGCTTGTTTTATGCACCGCATACCGTTGGAGAAGCACTTAAAAGTGCAGTTTATATATCTGCTTTATTCAGCGGCTTCGGCTTTAAAACAACTCCTGCTTATGACGCAGAGCGAGGGGATATTGTTCAGTCGCTCGGACTTGAAAATGAGGAAAGGCTTGTTGCCTTTTGCAAGGGTATTCAAAGCGGAAGCCCGATAGACAGTTATCTTTCTCCCGAGCCTTGGGATATGCCCGGATACGACAGTAAGGTTGTTATGGCGGCAGGTGCGTTCACTATGGGCTCTTCAATTGAGCTTTCGGCAGACGCACCGATAAGAGAGCCGTTTTATGCTTGGATACAGGGAGGCTTAACCTTCCACAGTGCAAAAATCTGCGCAATGCTTGCTGCTCAGCAAATGCTTGAAAGAGGTTTACTTGATGTATAATTATAAAGGAATAACACCAGAAGCAATTGAACTGCTTTCTCTAAACAGATTTAACGATTCAAAGGCTTTTTATGAGGAACACAAGGAGGAGATTAAACAGGGAGCAATCATTCCTATGAGGCAGATTGTTCTTGATGTTTCCGATTTGGTTTGCGATATTGATCCGCTTATGGACACTAATCCCGTTTATATTGTTTCTCGCATAAGAAGAGATACACGAAGAACCAAAAGCAAAATGCTTTACCGTGAAAATCTTTGGCTTATGCTTCGCAGAAATAAGTTTCAATATCCCTTTGCACCGTTTTACTGGTTTGAATTTCTTCCGCAGGGATATGCCTTCGGGCTCGGTATGTGGGTTGGGAAGCCTGCGCAATTTATGCCCTTGAAGGAATTAATTCTTAAAGAGCCTGAAAGGTGGCTGAATGCTGTTAAGGCAACGGAAAAGGCAGGTCTTGCTTTCAACACCTCCGATTTTTATAAAAAGGATAAATTTCCGAATGCTCCGCAGGAGCTTCAAAAATACCTTAATGCCAAAAATATGGAATTTGTTAATTGGCAAAATGATATAAGAGATTTAAATTCGCCAAAGCTTATAGACGATTTTCGGGATATGATTTCGACTTCTTCGCCTATGTATCAATTCTTAATTGAGGCTTATGACAATGCTTTTAATGAGGGGTTAATAAATGCTGACTATTACAAAAGATAAGCTTTTAAAGCTGAAAAGCGGAACGGATATAAGAGGAGTTGCGGTTGAAACAGAAAAGGAAGCGGTTGAACTGACCGACGAGGTTGTTACTGCCGTTGCAGCTGCATTTGTTCAGTGGTATAAAAAGAAATTCGGTAAAGATAATATAAAAATTGCAGTTGGGCACGATTCAAGAATTTCGGCTGAA
>JALEZT010000086.1 GCA_022772725.1 Eubacterium sp. | reverse complement strand
CCAACCTGCCCAACGGGAGTTACACTTACAAATATAAATGAGTGTCTGCCCGAAAAGGTTTCGCAGACGATGAAATCGGCAATAGTTGAGATGGATAAAAAGCTCAGCGGCTTTAATATGTATGACGCGGTTTTAACTGCGCCTGAAACGAGGAGTTCAAGCTCCGTTCGTATTCTCCGCGATGAATTTTGCCAATGCAATATAAGCGGAGTTTATCCCTGCGGCGAGGGCGCGGGATATGCAGGAGGAATTGTTTCAGCCGCGGTTGACGGCATTAAATGCGCGCACGCAGTCCTCTCCGACGAGCATTAAAGTAATATAAAAAACGACTGAATCCTTTTGCGGACTCAGTCGTTTTTGTTTTTATATGTTATTTTGAAAGTAAAGCAAACTGATACGGCGGGAGGGTTAATATGCCGTTTTTTGAGGAGAACTCAAAAAAGCTATACGAGTTATCCCATTCCTCGCCGACGGGTATCTGCAACTCACTGTTTGAATTATTTACGGCGGTTAAAACGCTGTTTTCCTCGCTTCTTCTGACATAAGCAATTGCACCGTCTGCGGCATAAAGAGGCTCGAACGAGCCCTCCTTAAACGCCTTGCATCCCCTTCTTATTTCGCCGAGGCGCTTATACCATTTATAAAGCTCCTTATTTATATTATCCCACGGGAAGCACGCGCGGTTGAACGGATCCTTCATTCCCTGCATACCTGCTTCGTCGCCGTAATAAAGCGACGGAACGCCGGGGAGAGTATATTGAATGAGGCTTGCAAGCTTCATCATTGAAATGCCTTTAAGATAATCATAATCGGAAAGCTGATTATGACTGTGCTGCCACGCACGGTCCTTGCCCTCTGCGCTTTCGCCTGCAAGACGGGTTATTGCACGCTCCGTGTCGTGAGTGCCGATATGATTCATAAGCACATTGACAACGCAGGGCGGATAATTTTCAACAATGCTCATAATGCCGGACATAAATGCCTGCGCATTGCCGAATTTAACATAATTCAAAATTGCATCTGCAAACGGATAATTCATAACGGAATCAAGCTGTTCGCCGAGAAGATACCTTCTTCTTTCGCCGTAAGCAAATTTATTTGTTGCATCCTCCCAAACCTCGCCGATAATAACGGCGTTTTCGTTTTCCTCCTTAACCGCCTTGCGCAAATCATCAAGAAAAACATCGGGAAGCTCATCGGCAACATCAAGCCGCCATCCGCTTATACCGAGGCGAAGCCACTTTCGCAAAATTCCGTTTTTGCCGCAGATATATTCGCGGTAGCCCTCATCCTCCTCCGACACCTCGGGAAGCAGCTTTATTCCCCACCAGCTTTTATAGCCGTTTGGATAATCGGTGAATTTATACCAGCTGAAATAAGGACTGCTTTTACTGTTATACGCTCCTACGGTGTTATAACGGTTATACATATTAAAATACTTTGAATCACAGCCCGTATGGCTGAAAACGCCGTCTAATATAACCGAGATACCGAGCCCGTGCGCCTTCTTGCAAAGGCTTTCCAAATCGCTTTCATCGCCGAGAAGAGAATCAATCTTTTCATAATCGGCAGTATCATATCTGTGGTTTGAATGGGCTTCAAAAATCGGATTGAGATAAATACAGGAAACGCCGAGACCCGAAAGATATTCAAGCTTTTCCTCAACACCCTTTAAATCTCCGCCGAAATAATCGTTATTCCAAATGCCGTTCATTTGGCTTTCCTGCCAATAGGGCTCCTCGCCCCATTTGCGCATAACGCGGCTTTCGGGAACATTTTTCTTGGGCGTTTTACTGTTGTAAAACCTATCGGGGAAAATCTGATAGATAAGACCGCCTTTGAGAAAATCGGGAGTTTTGAAATCCTTTTCATAAACGGTTTGCTGAAATTCCGTTCCCTCCGCATTCAAATCGCCCTCGCCGTTGCCGACATTTTTAACGAGCGAATTGCCCCAAGGCGTTTCAAGCTCAAAATGATAAAAATAAAGGCCTGCGGTTGTTGCTGAAAAATGAATTTCCCAATACTCGTGGCTCTCACCGCACATTCCCGCCCAAAACATATTATAATAAACGGTGCTCTCATTGTCCTTAAAAACGGCAAGCCTTGCGCACGAGCACTTAATACATCTTGGAACAACAAGCCTGAATTTAACCTGTTCATCAACGGCAATTGCGCTTATCTGCGATTTATATTCTTTTTTTCGTGAATTGAATATCTGCATAAAATATTACACAGGCAAGGACA
>JALEZT010000004.1 GCA_022772725.1 Eubacterium sp. | reverse complement strand
GTGAAAGGTCAACAATGCCAAACGGAACGCCAAGTCTTTTAGAAGCCTCAACGCCAACTAATTGACCCATTCTTGTAACCTTAAATGCAGTCTTTTTAATAAGCTCTGCAATTTCATTAATACTGTAATCGGGATATTTTGAAACTGCCGCGCGAACAACACCGGGGCCGGAAACGCCAACGTTGATAACACAATCAGGCTCCGAAACGCCGTGAAAAGCACCTGCCATAAACGGATTGTCCTCGGGAGCATTACAGAAAACAACAAGCTTTCCTGCGCCAACGCAATCGTTATCCTTAGTAAGCTCTGCGGCTTCCTTAACCTTTTGGCCCATAATCTTAACGGCGTCCATATTAATTCCCGCCTTTGTTGAGCCGATATTAACGGAGGAGCATATATGCTCTGTTTGAGCAAGCGCCTGCGGAATTGAATTGATAAGCTCAAGATCTCC
Organism: Eubacterium sp.; assembly: GCA_022772725.1. Lineage (GTDB taxonomy): Bacteria > Bacillota > Clostridia > Oscillospirales > Acutalibacteraceae > Eubacterium_R. The sequence goes on along the minus strand of JALEZT010000004.1, from coordinate 4,411 downwards.
TGCGGAAAATCCCTTTTGAACAAGAGCGGAATAACCGCCTATAAAGTTTACGCCGATTGTTTGAGCCGCTTTTTCAAGAGCAAGTGCGTATTTAACAGGATCTCCGCCGCTTATACCTGCAAGCATTGCGATAGGCGTTACGGAAACTCTTTTATTGATAATCGGAATACCGTAATGCTTTTCGATTTCTTCACCTGTTGAAACAAGCTTTTCAGCCTTTGTGCATATTTTATCATAAATTTTTGCGCAGGATTTATCTATATCGGAATCTGCGCAGTCAAGCAGGGAAATGCCCATTGTTGTTGTTCTTATATCAAGGCATTCGTCCTGAATCATATGTATTGTTTCAAGAATGTCAAAAGTGTTTATCATAAACAAATGCTCCTATATTCTGTGCATTGAATTGAAAATATCCTCATTCATAACATGAATGGAAAGTCCGTTGCTTTTTCCGTATTCGGAAAGAATATCCGAAAAATCTGAAAATTCAATTGAACAGTTTGTTACATCAGCCATCATAATCATACAAAACATATCCTGTAAAATAGACTGAGTTACTTCTGTTATATTAACATTTTTTTCTGCACAGATTGATGAAACCTTTGCAAGTATGCCGACCATATCCTTGCCGACAACAGTAATAACAGCTCTCATAAAACCACATTGCCTTTCTGCCGCAGTTATTCATTTTTTCATATTCCCCGTTGCAGCAGACGAAGAACGCATATCCTTTAAAATATTCGGCATAGGAAGAATGAAAATCTTCCCTTGCCGATTTTTAATTACATAGATTATAACAAAGTAGTTGATTTTTTTCAATAAAAAGAATAATATTATTTTAATTTGATTTAAAATATGATACAATATATTATCTTTTGAAAGGATATTACTATGAAATACAAGAATTTTTACGATCTTCACACTCATTCGGAGCACTCCTTTGACGGAAATAATTCCTGCACCTTGATGTGTGAAAACGCAGTTAATCTGGGTTTAAAGGGCCTTGCAATAACAGACCATTGCGAAATTGATTCAAAGGACTGTGATTTTGATAATCTTTGCGATAATCAGTTTTTTGACACAACTAAGGTTAGGGATATTTTTAAGGATAAATTAACCGTTTTCAGAGGAATAGAGCTCGGTCAGTCTATTTATAATAAACCCCTTGCCGAAAGCATACTTGAAAAATACGATTATGATTTTGTTTTAGGCTCTGTTCATAATCTTGAAAATATGGAGGATTTCTATTTTCTTGATTATAATAATTATGATGTTGATGATTTATTGAAAAGATATTTTGATGCATTAAAGGAGCTTTGCCTTTGGGATAAATTCGACTCTCTTGCTCATTTAACATATCCATTAAGATATATAACGGGTAAATATAAAATTGAGGTTGATTTAAGCAAATACTCCGAGCAGATAGATGAGATACTCACTATTATAATCAAAAATAATAAAGCTCTTGAAATAAACACCTCGGGCTATTTTAACGAATTAAAGGATATTCTGCCGAATGCTCAAATCGTTAGGCGTTTCAAGGAGCTTGGAGGTAAATATATCACAATCGGCTCTGACTCGCATTTTTACGATAAAATCGGCTTTGGAATAGAGCAGGGAATGACTGCCGCAAAGGAATGCGGATTTGATTATATAACCGTTTACCACAAAAGAACTCCTATTTTGATTCCCATCGAATAAAAGAAAGGTTTGAACAATATGAACGAAAAGCTTCTTAATCTTATTGAAGAAAACGCAAGACTTTCCAGCAAGGAAATGTCTGTTATGCTCGGCATTTCCGAGCAGGAGGTTGAAAGTGAAATAAAAGCACTTGAAGATAACGGCGTTATAAAGGGCTATAAGGCTATTGTTGACATTGAAAAAACAAACAGCGAAACAGTTTCAGCACTTATAGAAATTAAAATTCAACCTAAATACGGACACGGCTTTAACGATGTTGCCGAAAGGATTTCAAAGCTTGATGAGGTTGAATCCGTTTTTCTAATGAGCGGTGCTTTTGATTTGGCGGTTATGGTTACCGATAGATCATTTCACGAGGTTGCAATGTTTGTTGCAGAAAGACTTTCTCCACTTGAAGGAGTTGTTTCAACAGCAACACATTTTATCCTAAAAAAATATAAGGAAAAGGGCGTTTTCTTTAACGCCGAGCAAAAAGACGACAGGGGGACTATTTCCCTTTGATAGATTATAATAATTTTATAAACAAACGCCTGCTTGATATAAAGCCGAGCGGAATAAGAAAATTCTTTTCCATTGCCGAGGAAATGGATGATGTTATTTCTCTCGGAGTAGGGGAGCCCGATTTTCTTACTCCTTGGCATATCAGAGCAAGCGCAATGGATTATTTGGATAAAGGCTCAACGCGCTACACCGCTAATGCGGGGCTTATATCACTACGAAAAGAAATATCAAATTTCTATTCAAGAAAATATAATATAGATTATATGCCCGATAGCGAAATACTTGTTACGGTAGGAGGCTCCGAGGGAATTGATATGGCGGTTAGAACGCTTATTTCAGAGGGGGACGATGTTTTGCTTGCAGAGCCCTGCTTTGTTTGTTACAGACCGATAGTAGAAACCTGCGGCGGCAATGTTATTCCTCTTGTAACAAAGGAGGAAAACGGCTTTAAGCTGACTGCCGAGGAAATTGAAAATGCCGTTACAGACAAAACAACGCTCTTAATTTTGCCGTTTCCCAATAATCCGACGGGCGCGGTTATGCGCAAAGAGGATTTGGAAGCTATTGCAAAGGTAATAATTAAGCATAATCTTTTTGTTTTGTCCGATGAGATATACAGTGAGCTGACCTACGGAGAAGAAGAGCATTGCTCCATAGCCTCGATTGAAGGTATGAAAGAAAGAACTGTTGTTATTAACGGCTTTTCAAAAACATATTCAATGACCGGCTGGCGTCTTGGCTACGCGCTCGGACCTGCACCTGTTATAAAGCAAATGACAAAGCTTCATCAGTTTGCAATTATGAGCGCACCTACAAATTCGCAGTATGCCGCAATAGATGCGCTGAAATACGGCGATAAGGATATCGAAAAAATGAAAAGCCAATATGATATGCGCAGAAGATATACTGTTTCACGCTTTAACGAAATAGGGCTTCATTGCTTTGAGCCCGAGGGTGCTTTTTATGTTTTTCCGTGCATAAAATCAACAGGCCTTTCAAGCGAGGAATTTTGCGAAAGGCTTATAATGTCTAAAAGAGTTGCGGTTGTTCCCGGAAACGCCTTCGGAGACTGCGGAGAGGGATTTATAAGAGTTTCTTATTGCTATTCAATTGAAAATATAAAAAAAGCAATCGCAAGAATAGAAGAGTTTCTAAATGAAATAAAGGAGTAATATGGAAGTAAAAATAAAGGCTTATGCCAAGATTAACCTTATGCTTGATATTATTTCAAGACGAAATGACGGCTATCATGATTTGTTTATGATTATGCAAGGCGTCGGTGTTTATGATACGGTTACCGTTAAGGAAACAAGCAGCAGAGATATAACAATTAAATGTAATTTACCGGATATTCCAACAGATAGCAAAAATATCGCGTACAAAGCCGCAGAAGCCTTTTTTAAGGATAATAACATCAGCAACAAGGGAATTGAAATAAGCATTGAAAAGCGTATTCCTCACGCCGCAGGGCTTGCAGGCGGAAGCGCAGACGGCGCGGCAGTTATTAAAGCGCTTAATATTATCTGCAAAACAAATTTAACCGACGATGAAATGTGCAAAACAGGCGTTAAAATCGGCGCCGATCTGCCGTTTTGTATAACAGGCGGCACCTTGCTTTCGCAGGGAATAGGCGAGGTTTTAAGCAAGGTTAAGCCGCTTCCAAAATGCCATATAGTTCTTGTTAAGCCCGATATTGATATAAATACGGGTAAGGCTTTCGGTCAGTTTGATAAATCGGGTAAAAACCACACTCCTGATAAGCTCGGAATGCTTTGCGCTCTGCAAAACAAGGATTTAGGCGATATTTGCTCAAAGCTTGAAAATGTTTTTGAGCAGTTCATTGATGTTCCCGAAAGAATTGAAATAAAAAACATTTTAAGAAAGCACAACGCACTCGGTGCCTGTATGAGCGGTAGCGGCCCGACTGTTTACGGAATCTTTGAAAATAAAGAGGATGCACAAGCCGCTTTTGATGAATTAAAAAAGGAATACCGTCAGGTATTTTTATGTAATCCCGTCAGAACAGGTTGCCGTGTTTATAAAATAATTGAATAGAAAAAACAAAACCTGCCAACAATCAACTTGAAAGGCAGGTTTTTATTTTGAAATTAAATAAAGGCATTAAAATTTTTGTTCCGTTATTCGTTATAATCAGTATGGTTTTATCTTATACAGTACCATTTATAGAGGCAAGCGAGAGCATTTCCGA